>CAYOUO010000283.1:0-11960 GCA_964407155.1 uncultured Hyphomicrobiales bacterium
GGCGGCGGAACGAGTCACCGCGATGGAGATCACCGACAGCCGCACCGGCGACGCGGCGAGGCCGGTGTTCCTGACCTTCGCGCTCGACGCGGCGGCAGACGGCGAAGCCTATGTCATCGGCGACGGCATCGTGACGGCCGCACTCGCCCGCCATGTCCAAGCGGCAGGCGTCGAGATCGCGAACGGCACCGGCGTGACGGATTTTTCCGTGGACGCTTCGGCAGTGACTGTGCAGCTCGATGGCGGCAAGGCGCGGAGCGCGGGACTCCTGGTGGCCGCCGACGGGGCGCGATCGCACCTGCGCGAATTCGCCGGCATCCAGCGCGTCGGCAGACGCTATGGCCACTCGGGCATCGTGGCGACGGTGGCGCACGAACGCCCGCACGGCGGCGTGGCGTGGGAGCACTTCCTGCCGGGTGGCCCGTTCGCGGCGCTGCCGCTCGCCGACGATGCCGGGGGGCGCCACCTTTCGTCGCTGGTGTGGACGGAGCCGACCGACATCGCGGACCGGCTGGTGGCCGGTGATGCGCTGACGTTTCAAGTGGAACTCGAGCGACGCTTCGGTCATCGCCTCGGAACGGTGCAGGTCATCGACCGGCCGCAGGCGTTCCCGCTTGGCGTCTACGTGGCGCGCGATTTTGTGCGGCCCCGGCTCGCGCTTGCGGGCGACGCCGCGCACACCGTGCATCCGATCGCGGGGCAGGGGCTCAATCTCGGCTACCGTGACGCGGCGGCGCTGGCCGAGGTCATCGTCGAGACGTACCGGCTCGGGCTGGATGTCGGCTCGCTTACGGCGCTCCAGCGGTACGAGCGCTGGCGGCGTTACGACACGGCGGAGATGGTGCTCGCCACCGACGGGCTCAACCGGCTCTTTTCAAACGACAACCCGGTGCTGCGCATTGTGCGCGACATCGGGCTCGGCGTCGTCGACCGGCTGCCTGAGCTGAAGGCGCTGTTCATCGGCAACGCATCGGGCGCGAGGGGAAGCGACGTGCCGCGGCTCATGCGCGGCGAGGTGATCTGAGCGGGCGGCGCGTTCAATCCTCGAGCGGGCGCGCCTCGTCGGGCAGCATGATCGGGATGCCGTCGCGGATCGGATAGGCGCGCTTCGCGGCGCGGCTCACCAGCTCCTGACGCTCGGCATCGTAGCTCAGCGTGGCGCGGGTGAGAGGGCAGACCAGAATCTCGAGGAGCTTCGGATCGATGGCGCCGGCGGCGCGCGCTGGTGCGCTCATTGCAGGCGCCGGCCGTCGGCGGGGCTCGACAACGACATCTCGGCGATCGCGACGAGGGTCTCGGCACGCGCTTTCAGATCGGGCGCCTCGAGCAGCGCCTGTTTCTCGGCCGGCGCGAAGGGCGCGATCATCGACAGGGCGTTGACCAGCGCCTCGCTCGACGTGCGGCCGATGCTCTCCCAATCGGCGTCGAGATCATGCGCGACGAGATAGGCGCGGAAGGCGCGCAGCACCGCGGCGCGGTCGACGCAATGCTCGTCGGGCTGGAAATCGCAGAGGAACGGTTCGACGCTGATCCGGCAGCGCCGGTAGGGCTTGTCCGACGCCACCTCGCCCAGCACGCGGAAGCGGGCGATGCCGGTGAGCGTGACGAGATAGCGGCCATCGCCGGTCTCGGCGAAGGAGACGATGCGGCCGGCGCAACCGACCTGGCGCAACGCCGGACCGCGGGCGCAGGCGGGCGTCGTCTCGTCGGTCTGGAGCATGCCGATGATGCGGTCCCCGGCCACGGCGTCGTCGATCATCGCCACATAACGGGGCTCGAAGACGTTGAGCGGCATATCGGCGCGCGGCAACAGCAACGCCGCGGGCAGCGGAAACACCGGAATGACCGAGGGCACGTCCCGGGCGCAGCCGTAAAGGCAATTGCCGATCTTCATGGGGGATGCTCTTTCGGTCGCGGACCCATGCCGGCCGTCACGCGAACAGGAGGGACGACAGGCGGCGGCGTCCGGAGCGCGTCACCTCATCGGTCGGACCCCACGCCTCGAAGAACTGGACGAGCTGCTTGCGGGCCTTCTCGTCCTCCCAGCCGCGATTGCGGGCGACGATGTCGAGCAGGTTGTCGAGCGCTTCCTCACGATTGCCGCGCGCGTTCTCGAGCAGGGCGAGATCGAACCGCGCCTGGTAATCCTTCGGATCGGCGGCGATGCGGGCGGCGAGGGCGGCCGGATCGCCGAGGGCCTTGGTCTGGCCGGCAAGGTCGATCCGCGCGCGGATCGCGACGACCGCGGGATCGTTCGCGGCGGTGGCGGGAAGCGCGGCCAGCGTCTGGGTGGCGGTGTCGATATTGCCGGCGGCGAGGTGCGTGCCGGCGAGACCGACCAGCGCCGGGACGGACTGGGGATCGGCAGACAAGGCGGCGGCGAAGTGATCGGCGGCGCCGGCGATGTCGTTGGCGGCGAGCAGGCGATTGCCCTCCTCGACGAGCATGTCGATCTCGCTCGGACCGGCCGGACCCGCGAGGCGCTCTATGAAGGCCTTGACCTGACCCTCCGGCAGCGCGCCGACGAAGCCATCGACGGGCTTGCCGTTCTGGAACGCGATCACGGCGGGGATCGACTGGATGCCGAGCTGGCCGGGGATCTGCGGATGGTCGTCGATGTTCATCTTGACCAGCTTCACCGTCCCGCGCGCGGCGGTCACCGCCTTCTCGATGATCGGCGACAGCTGGCGGCAAGGGCCGCACCACGGCGCCCAGAAATCGACGAGCACCGGCTGACGGCGCGATTCCTCCAGCACGTCCCTGGCGAAGGTTTGGGTGGTCGTGTCCTTGATCAGATCGGCGGGAACGCCGCCATTGCGGCCGGCGGCGGCAGGGGTCGCGGCGCCCGTATCCGGCATCGTCAAGGTCATGATCTTCCTTCCGTTTTCTCACGTGGGCGGGGCCCACTATACCTCAGTCTGGCGTGATATGGGGCACGGGAGCGGTTTTCACAAACCCTCGCCGGCGGGCCTGCCGACGGAAAGGATGCGCGGCTCGTGGCCGGTGGCGCGCAGGAAGCGTACGAGATCGCCGGATGCGATCGTCGTGGTGGCCGTATTGACGAGCGGATGACAGTTAACGAACTCCGCCTCCGCCAGGCTCCGGTCCAGAATGACGGCGACGCGGCCGGCGGTGTCGTTGATGGCGGAGAAGGCGGTAACCGCACCGGGCGTCACGCCCAGCGTTTCGAGCAGCAGCTCCGGCTTGCCGAAGGAGAGGCGGCTCGCCGCGCCGACGACGTGATGAAACTGCTTCAGGTCGATCTCGGCATCCTCCGGCGCGACGACCAGGAAGAGGGCGTCCTTCTTGTCCTTGAGGAAGAGGTTCTTGGTGTGGGCGCCGCTGATCTCGCCGCGGTGAGCCTGCGCATCCTCGACAGTGAAGAGCGGCGGGTGCTCGACAGTGACGGTGGCAATGCCGAGACCAGCGAGCATTGCCATCAGGTCGTCGCGGGTGGCGGGCATGGCGGATACTCCGGCGATGGGTTCCGGGCTGACAGGGTTTACACGCCGGAGGCGAAGCCGGGGTCTAGCGAGGGCGAACGGCGGACGCAACCGCGGCGCGTTTACGGCGTGCCTCGCCATGTGGTCTGCGGCGTGGCGGCCTCGCCATGCGGCGTTCGCCATGTTGCGTCGGGCATGTTGCGTTGGGGAGGGGGATGGCGATATAAGCCCCCGGGTCGGCAGTCCGGGCAACCGGAGTGCGGCGTGTGAGCGGGTGTAGCTCAGGGGTAGAGCACAACCTTGCCAAGGTTGGGGTCGAGGGTTCGAATCCCTTCGCCCGCTCCAGTTTTCCCCGCTGTTTCAAGCGATACGAGTGACGGTCTCGAAGCGTCCTTGGTGTGGCGTTGTCCGGTCATCACCGCTCGGCGGGTGTCTATCCATCCTTGCTCAGGGACAAGCCGCGCATTGCCTTCCTTCCCGGGAGCCTTAGCGGATTGTGCTGCCGCGTCCCCAAAAGGTACGTTCGTAAAGCCAGTACCAATCAAGGAAGCCCGCGTGTCCAGACTCCCCTATATTGTCGCAGCGATCGCGGTCGGTGGGTTCATCTCACTTCAACCCGGGCTCAACGCCGACGTGGCGCGCCGCATCGGAAGCCCCTTTGCCGCGGTATTTCTGTCCATCACCATTTCGTTCGCCTTCGCGCTTTTCTACATCCTGTCGACACGGCAGAGCGTGACATGGGCCGCGGCCTGGTCGCTTCCCTGGTATCTTTGGGTTCCCGGCGTCATAGGTTTTGTGTTTGTCGCCGTCGGCCTGTGGCTGGCGCCCATCCTTGGCGCCTCCACGCTGTTCGCCTCGATCGTGGCGGGACAATTGATCTCAGCGGTTGTCGTCGATCAGCTTGGCATCGGCGGGTATGAGGCGCACGCCTTCGATCCCTGGCGGATCGTTGCAGTCGCACTCGTTCTGAGCGGGGTATGGTTGTTCCAACTCAGGGCCTGATGGGCAGATGGAAGACGTGTGCACTTGGAGGCGGCACGCCGCGGGCAAGATTGCGGTTGGAACCTCTGCCGGGATGCGGCCGTTATTTTTCAATGGAAAACTATGGCACGCGCGGTCACCTCAGGACATTCGAACGACTCGGTAAACGCCAGCCGCCTGCCCGCAAATTGCGGACCGCTTCGACCAAGCAGATTTTGCTGCTGCGACCGCGCCACGTGGATCCTGCGGCGGAAGTGATGAGCAGCAACCCGAACCTCTCGCCGCCAATCCATCCCAAGCGGGACTAGTCAGAGACTGCGCTCTCGGTCGCGGATGGAATCCGCGATCTCGATTCTCGGTGTTCGCTGGCGTGGCGCTGGCTATTGTCCACGCCGGTCAGTTCTTCATCACGACGCACGCGCAGCCCTGTGCATGGAGCTTGCGGCAGATTCCATTGGCTTCATCGGCGCTGCCGGCAGGGATGCGGATCTGAAAGAGCGGTGCCGTTCCCCGGCTCCAGTTGACAGTGCGGACCACCATCGGCGCCTGCGTTCCAACAACGCTGCCGCAGGCGCGCTGGAGGTTCGCATAGCCGGCCATCGCGCGGTTCAGGGAAAAATCGCCGGCGACCTGCACCCCCCACGGCGCGGACGGGCCAGCCGGTGGACTGGAGACGGCACTGGCTCCCGCACCGGGATTGCCGAGCGTGGCTGCCACCGTCAGGCAGTCGCTGTCGGGCTCCTCGGACGGCAAAGCGGCATTGACCGGAAGAACCCGCTGCGGCTCCTTCCAATCTTCCACGGAGCGACCGGTGATGGCGAACACATAGGCGCGGGTCTCGGCCGGCAGGCCGCCGGTTCCCGCCAGCCACACGGCGACCCGGGCCTCGCCGGCGTTATAGGCGGCCGCGGCCAGCCCAAGGTTGCCGAATTCACCTACGAGTTCGCCCAGGTAGGCGGCTGACGCCGGAATCGCTTTCTCGGCATCGAACGGATCGGCGAGCCCGCGCAGAACCGCGGTGCCCGGCATGAACTGGGCGATCCCCTGCGCGCCTTTCGGGGAGACAGCCGCTTCGTGAAACGCGCTCTCCCGCCAGATCAGACGCGTCAGGAAGTCGATCGGGATGCCGCTGGCGATCGCACTGCGTTCGATGAGCGCGCAAACCGTTTGCTGTGTCGGCGCGGGTGGTGGCGTTGACGATGGCGTCGCCGCCTCCTTGGCCTCGGTCACGGAGACTGAAACGACGGTCAGGAGAACCGTGACGACGATCGTTTGGGTTGGTGTCATCATGACCTTCCGGTCAAAGGCGGTCCGGGCCAGCGAGCGAGCGCCGACCTCCGCGGACATGGGGATGTTGGACCCATCGGGGCCGGTGTCCAGTGGCGCACGCGCCCGAATTTCTACCAGAGCGGCTGGCGGCTTCCGTAAAGCGGATGCTGCGCCGGGACGCTCACGCGGCGGATGGCCTTGATGGCGGGGCCGTGCTCCTGAAAGCTGCCGCGACACTCGTTGTAGGTGCCCTTCGGCGGGTAGACGCCGACCACGAGAAATCCGGGATTGGCCTTGAGGCATTCATGCCCGACGCCAGCGGGAATCACGATGACATCGCCCGCTCCGATCTTGACGGTTCTGCCCTTGTTGCCGCCGAGGCGAAGCGTGGCGGAGCCGCGCGCGATCCCAAGCACTTCGTGAATCATCGAGTGGTAATGCACGAAATCGTAGATGCCGTTGCGCCAGGCGGCGCCCCAGCCGTTGACGTTGAAGATTTTCTCGAGGACGGCGGCGGGATCGTCATTGCGGCCGAACCGGACTGCTTTCCGATAACAGAGCAGCGGCAGCTTCGGATTATTGGGGATGTAACCGTCGTCGCGGAATTTCATGCGGACTGGACGAACGTCAGAGAGGCGCGCCAGCGCTTCGTCCCGGCCCGGAATGCCGATGCCCGTTGCCTTCTCGGCCAAGCGCCTCACTGGCTCAACGATATCCATTCTTCACCGCGTCAGCACGACCGCTCCATCTCTCATGAATGCCGCTCCGCCTGCCGGCGTTCCCGGAGCGGGCGTGGTCGCGGTGGCTGCTCGGCGGGTTACTGGTCGACGTTGTTGTCGAGCTCCAGCGCAACGCCGTAATGGGAGGCGTACTTCGCCACCATCTCGGCGAGCTCCCGCTCGCTCATTCCGACGTCCGGCATTTCGGCGCTCAGTTCCCGCGCCACCGTCATGCTGTTGACCAGTGCGCTGGTGTCCCGATAACGCTGAAGCCGCGCATAAATACGCGCGATAACTTCGCTTTGTCGCTGCATCGACAACCTCCTCCGCCGGAGGCCACCCTGGAATTTCGCATTTTAATTCCTGTGAGCGCGGCTGCAAGGTATGCGATTGCCCTGTTCCGGCGATTGGCGGGAAAACGTTCGCCTCGCTGCCAGATGGCGTCGGTCTCCGCGTGATGGTGTCGTGGGCGGGTGCCATGGCCGAGCCTGAGCTTCACAAAAAAAGCCGCCGGAGTTATCCGGCGGCTTCCTGGCGACCGAAGCGGTCGTCTTACTTCTGTGTGACCTTTTCGGCAGCCTTCTGCGCTGCGTCAGCGGGGCTCTTTCCCTTGGCCGTCGCCGCCTTGCCGTCTTCGCGGACCGCGGTGGCGCGATCCGAGTTGATGATCGGGTGGTCGAGTTTCTCGGTCTTCACGTCGGCGATGTGCCGCGATGCATCGTTGGTCATGGTGTGCGCTCCTTGTCTTCAGGCATCGGCATGAAAACGCGGTCGCGCCCCGTCGAGTTCCGGTCATCGCGACCCGCCAGAATCGCGCCAGCCGATCGTCTCTGCGCATTGCGGCGCGTCGATCATCGGCTCATCGCTCAGCCGATGACGGGAACAACAATGCGGGATGGGGGTTCTGGATTTTTCTCAAGACCGGGGAGCACCATGCTGACCATCCTTCTCATTATCGTGGTGATCGTGCTGCTCGGCGGGGGCGGCGGCTACTATGGCTACAACCGCTATGGGACCGGAGGTCTCGGCGGTGCGCTCGGCTTGGTCATTATCGTGGTGGTGGTGCTGTGGCTGCTGGGAGCGTTTCACGGATATTCGCACCCGCTGACATGAAGGCGGGAGCGAAGGGTCGCCCCTTCGCGAGGCGTCCGGAATTCAGCTGAACGTTCACCGTCGCGGGCAGCATCGCCGCACGAGGTCATGGCCACTGCCGTTAACCCGCAGTGCCGGCATTCGATGCCGGAAGACGGGCGGGGCAGGGCGGAGATGCCCGCGCCACCGCCCGATGTTTTTGGCGCGAAAACGCGCTTACGACGTCGCTGCCGACTTCAACTTGGACAGCGCGCGGACCTTGACGCGGACGCTGGCCGGCTTGGCCGCGCCCGGCACCATCTCGCCGGTGGCCGGGTTACGGATCATCGTGCCGGCCTTGCGGGCGGGCACCTTGCGGAGCGTGACCTTGAGCATTCCCGGGAGCGTGAACTCGCCGACGCCGCGGGGATGGACCGAGCCAAGGAGTACCTTTTCCAGCGAGGCGAGAACGCCCGCCACGACGCTGCGGCTCAGTTCGTTCTCTTCAGCCAGAAGGCCGATCAGCCCCGACTTGGTGAGCGTTTCCTTCACAGGGCGAACGGCCTGACCGTTGGACTTGCCCGTTGTTGCTTTTGCCAAAACAGTTCTCCTCGATCGCTGAAATTTCTGGATGGATGGCCGGCGAATCGCTTCCGAAACGGAGTGCTAATGGGCACCGGCAATTGCTACAAGCCCTCAAAAAGCACAGCTTCGCTTAAGCCAATATTGCTTTCCGGGCAAACAATGACGTGGTTTTCGCCAGCTTGATGCGGCGAATGTGTGCTGGCGGTCACACCTCTATCCGAGTGAAAGCTGCCCCGAAACGCCCCGCCAGCATTACTCCGCCGGCCCTGCCATCGCGGCGATAACGGCCCATCCAGGCAACGAGAAGCGGGGCGGGTGGCGGCACCACGAAGGGTTGACTTGCCCCTGCCGCGGGCGCGCCTCATCATCGCTGGCCATCATGGGAGGGCGAGATGAAACGCAGTCTGTTCTTCTGGATCACCGCGATACTGGCCCTGCTGTTCGGCGGGCTCATGTTCATCACGCCGCCGGGCGCGGCGCAGACGTTCGGGCTGGCGGAATCGACGGCGGGCGACGTGGTGTTCCGCATTCTCGGCGCGACGCTGCTCGGCATTGCGCTGCTGAATTTTCTCGTGCGCAACCACGCCGATTCGGAAACGCTGGCGGCGGTGCTGTGGACCAACGTCGCCGTGCACGGCCTCGGTCTCATCGCCGACATCAGCTCCGTCGTCGCCGGCCGGCTCACGGTGTCGTCCGTCGCGTTCGGCGTGATCGTGCACCTGTTCGTCGGCATCGGGTCGCTGATCTATGCGACGCGCATGCGGCCGATCGCGGTCATGCGCACGCAGAGCTGAGGCGCAGGTCTCAACGCGGCTCGCCCCACGGATGCGGCGGCGCGGGCGGCGTTTCCGGGGCGCCCCATGGACCGGGAGGCGATGGGGTTTCCGCCGGTGGCGGCGCGTCGGTCTGCGGTAGCGGCGCGGGGCTCGGCGGACCGGGATCGCGGCCGCCGCCGTAACGGACGAGCGCCGCGATGCGGTCGTCGATTGAGGGATGCGTATCGAACAGGCCGGTGAGGCCGTGGCGCGCGGGATGGTCGAGGAACATCTCCTGGACCTGCGCCGGCGCCTGAATCTCGGAATGGCCGGCGACCTTGCGGAGCGCGCTGATCATGGCGTCGGGGTTCCTGGTCAGCTCGACGGAGCCGGCATCGGCGAGGAACTCGCGCTTCCGCGACATGGCAAGCCTCAGCACGATGGCGAGCAGCCGCGCGATCAGGAAAATCGCGACCGCGATCAGGATAAGGACGATGGCGCCTCCGCCTCCGCCGCGTTCACTGCGATCGCGCGAGCGGCCGCCACCGTAGCCGCCGCCGAACAGGAAGAAGCGCGGGCCGCGGATGATGATGTCGGCGGCGAGCGAAATGACACCGACGAAGACGGCCGCGATCACCAGCAACTGGACGTCGCGGTTCTCGATGTGGGTGAGCTCGTGCGCCAGCACGGCTTCCAGCTCCTGATCGTTCAGCGCATCGAGCAGGCCGCGGGTGACGGTGATGGTGTACTGACTTTTGTGGACGCCGCTGGCGAAGGCGTTGCGCGCGTCGGTGTCGATGATCCTGAGCTGCGGCATCGTGATGCCGCGGCTGATGCAGAGCGTCTCGAGAATATTCCACAGACGCGCATTATCGCGGCGATCGGCGATGTGCGCGCCGGTCGCGGCGGCGATGATGCCGGTGTTAGCGAACCACGCGATGACGAACCAGACGGCGGCGCCGATCAGCGCGACGGGCACAAGGCGCGGCGTGATTGCGATGGCATCGGCGATGCCCTGATCAACACTCGGATCGTTGGTGGCGGCGATGAGGAGGGCGAAGCCGAAGCAGATGAGGAACAGCAGCAGCGGGAAGCCGGCGAGCAGGATGAGCGACTTCAGCCGGTTGTTCCAGATGTAGGTGCGCAGGCCGTAGCTGCCGAGCATGGCAGGGACCTCCGCGCCGCTGCGACTAGAACTTCACCTGCGGAGCGGCGTTGACCGCAGCGCGCTCGCTCTCATCGACGTCGAAGAAGGTCTTCGGTGTGAAGCCGAGCGAACCGGCGACGAGCACCGCCGGAAACTGCTGGATCGACGAATTGTATTCCTGCACCGCATTGTTGAAGAAGCGGCGCGAGGCAGCGATCTTGTTTTCGAGGTCGGAGAGATCGCCCTGGAGCTGCTGGAAGTTCTGGCTGGCCTTGAGATCGGGGTAGGCTTCCGACAGCGCGAAAAGCTGGCGGAGCGCGCCGGTGAGCGCATTCTCAGCCTGCGCCTGGGCCTGCGGCGACGAAGCAGCGACGGCGGCGTTCCGCGCCTGGGTGACGGCTTCCAGCGTGCCGCGCTCGTGGGCGGCGTAGCCCTTCACCGTCTCAACGAGGTTCGGCACCAGGTCGTGGCGCTGCTTGAGCTGCACGGAAATGTCGGACCACGCCTGCCCGGTGACCTGACGCAGGCTGACGAGGCGGTTGTAGATCATGACGAGATAGATCGCGATCAGGACGATCACGATGATGACGATCCACAAGCCCATGGCAGGTCTCCGTGTGGTTTCCGGGCATGTAAGCCTGCGCAGAGTACCAGTGAAGGGGTGAGGGGACCATCATCCCGAAGGATGAGGTGATCGCGATCACACTGAATTGCTCAGTGGAAATTGCGGCCCTTGGGCATGACGGCGTGGGCGGCTCTGGCTTTTTCCTCTTCGAAGAAGCGGACGTTGCGCGGATGGCGCGTGTGCGCACGATGATCATCGGCCGGCGCGCGGGCGACCTCGTCGGCATGGCTCAGCGACTGGAGATCGTGGGCATCGGCGGACAAGCGGGCTAGTAGCGGGCTGAGATCGTCGAGGCGGTCGGCGATGACGTGGATGACGCCCTTCTCGCTCTGCACCTTGCCGGTGATGGCGGTGAGGCGCGCGCCCAGAATGACGGGCCGGTACCTCTCGAAGACACGCGGCCAGACGATGGCGTTGATGATATCGGTTTCGTCTTCCAGCGTCATGAAGATGACGCCGCTGGCGGTGCCCGGGCGCTGGCGAGTGATGACCAGGCCGGCGACGGTGACGCGCTTGCCGTTCATGTCGCGGCCATCGCGTTCCGGCGTGCGGCCGCGCAGATCCTCGGCCGGAATGATGCCGCGGGCGGCGAGATCGCGGCGCAGGAATTCCAGCGGATGCGCCTTCAGCGAGAGAGCAAGGTAACGGTAGTCGTTGACGACATGCTCGCCGACCAGCATCGGCGGCAGCGCGAAATCGGGCTCGCGGCGGATGTCGGCATATTCGGGGAGATCGAACAGCGGCAGGCGGTCCTTCGCTTTCAGCGCGCCCTCGCCGCGTGCCGCCCACAACGCCTCGCGGCGGTCGAGGCCGATGGAGCGGAAGGCGTCGCCATCGGCCAGCCGCCCGACGGCGGCGCGATCGAGGCCGGTGCGCAGCCACAGATCGCGGACGGAATCGTAGCCGCGATCGCGCTTCGCCATGACGAGCTTGGCATCGTCCTCGGAGAACCCCTTGATGCGGTGAAGACCGAGGCGAACCGCGTACCGTGTTTTGATGTCGGCGCGCATATCGGCGTGAAGGGGGTGGAGGGCCCCTGGCTTCTCCGCGGGTATTTCCTCCAGCGTGGACTCCCAGTCGGAATGATTGACGTCGGGCGGCAGGACAACGACGCCGTGGCGCTCGGCATCGCGCACGATCTGGGCCGGGGCGTAGAAGCCCATGGGCTGCGCGTTGAGCAGCGCGGCGCAGAAGACATCCGGGTAGTGCGCCTTGATCCAGGCAGAGGCATAGACGAGCAGCGCAAAGCTCGCGGCATGGCTTTCCGGAAAGCCGTAATCGCCGAAGCCTTCGATCTGCTTGAAGCAGCGCTCGGAAAATTCTTTCGTGTAGCCGCGCGCGATCATGCGGCCGATCATCATCTCG
>CAYOUO010000284.1:0-9322 GCA_964407155.1 uncultured Hyphomicrobiales bacterium
AGCGTCGATTTGCCGGCGCCCGACGGCGCAATGAGCGCGACCATCTGCCCCGGGTAAATCTCGAGCTCCGCGCCGTCGAGCACGGTCAAGCCATCGCCGGCATCGGGATAATGGCGGCGCACGCCACGCAGCGCCAGAATCGGGCGCGGCGACTTCCGTGCGGCGCCGGATTTGCCGCGGTCGTCGCTCATTCGTACCTCAGCGCTTCGACCGGATCGAGCCGCGCCGCGCGCCAGGCCGGGTAAAGGGTGGCGAGAAACGACAGGACAAGCGCCATGACCACGATGGTCGTCACTTCGCGTCCATCCAGTTTCGAGGGCAGCTCGCTCAGGAAATAGAGCTCCGGCGAGAAGAGCTCGGTCCGCGTCAGCCGCGACAGGAACTGGCGGATCGGCTCGACGTTCCACGAAATGACGACGCCGAGGATGAAGCCCGCCAGCGTGCCGAGCGTGCCGATCGAGGCCCCGGTGATGAAGAATACGCGCATGATAGCGCCCTGGGTGGCGCCCATGGTGCGCAGGATGGCGATGTCGTGGCCCTTGTCCTTCACGAGCATGGTCATGCCGGAGATGACGTTGAGCGCCGCGACCAGCACGATCAGCATCAGGATGAGGAACATCACGTTCCGCTCGACCTCGAGCGCCGAGAAGAAGGTGACGTTCCGCTCGCGCCAGTCGGTGACCAACGCCTGGCGGTCGGCCGCCTGCTCGATCGCCGGGCGCAGCGTGTCGACCGCGTCGGCGTTCTGGAGGTAGACCTCCACCGCGCTCGCACTGTCATCAAGGTTGAAATAATTCTGCGCTTCGGCGAACGGCATGATGACGAACGTCGAGTCGTACTCGGCCATGCCGATTTCGAAGATCGCGACGATGGGATAGGCCTTCACGCGCGGCGCGGTTCCGAACGGAGTGACGCTGCCCCGCGGACTGACGATGGTGATGTTCTGGCCGAGCGTGAGGCCGAGATCGCTCGCCAGCCGCGTACCGATGGCGACGCCGCCGGACTTGTCGAAGTTGGCGAGCGTGCCCATGCGCACGTTGTTGTAGATGCCGGGCACGTGCGGCAGGTCTTCCTGGCGGATGCCGCGGACGAGCACGCCGCTGGCGTTGTTCGGGCCGCTGCCCAGCGCCTGCCCCTCGACCAGCGGCACCGCCGAGGCCACACCCGGGACCTTGGCGATGCGCGCCGCCACTCCGGCGTAGTCGGTGAACTTCGTGTCCATGGCCTGAACGATGACATGGCCGTTCAGGCCGAGAATTTTCTGGATGAGCTCGGCGCGGAAGCCGTTCATCACGCCCATCACGATGATCAGAGTCGCCACGCCCAGCATGATGCCGATGAACGAGAATGCCGCGATGACCGAGATGAACGTTTCACGGCGGCGGGAGCGCAGGTAGCGCAACGCGATCATCCATTCGAAGCCGGCGAATGGTTTGGTTCCTGTCGGCAGCGGCATTGCCACATTCCCTAGTCGAGATTCGCGCCCGCTCTCCGCATCATACGCTATCCACTAATCCGGGACGCCGTGAGGCGGTTCACCGCCGCGTCCAGCGAAAGCGTCTCGCGCTCGCCGGTGGCGCGCCGCTTCAGCTCCACCTCGCCGCGCTCGAGTCCCTTGGGGCCGACGATCAGCTGCCACGGCAGGCCGATCAGATCCATCGTGGCAAACTTCGCGCCGGCGCGCTGATCGAGATCGTCGTAAAGCGAGGCAATTCCGGCATTTGTGAGCCGGACATAGAGGCTTTCGGCGGCGCCGTCGACCTTGGCATCGCCGGCCTTCAGGTTGATGAGCCCGACGTGGAACGGCGCTACGCTGTCCGGCCAGATGATGCCGGCTTCGTCGTGGCTCGCCTCGATGATGCCGCCGACCAGCCGCGAGACGCCGATGCCGTACGACCCCATGTGAACATACTGATCGGCGCCGTCGGGCCCCTGCACCTTGGCGCCCATCGGCTCCGAATACTTGGTGCCGAAGTAGAAGATGTGGCCGACCTCGATGCCGCGCGCGGTGATGCGCTTCTCTTCGGGGATGGCGGCGAAGGCGGCGGCATCGTGCTTCTCGTCGGTCGCCGCATAGTGCGACGTCCACGCCTGCACGATCGGCGAGAGATCGCCGCGGAAGTCCGTGTCGGCCGCCGGAATGGGCAGGTCGAGCAGGTCGCGTGAGCAGTAGACCTCGCTTTCGCCGGTCGCGGCGAGGATGATGAATTCGTGGCTCATGTCGCCACCGATCGGACCTGAATCCGCGCGCATCGGGATGGCCTTCAGCCCGAGCCGGTCGAACGTGCGCAGATACGCGACGAACATGCGTTTCGCGGCGGCGCGCGCCGCCTCCCGGTCGAGATCGAAGGAGTACGCGTCCTTCATCAGGAACTCGCGTCCGCGCATGACGCCGAAGCGTGGCCGCACCTCGTCGCGGAATTTCCACTGGATGTGATAGAGGTTGAGCGGCAATGCGCGATACGAGGTGACATAGGAACGAAAGATTTCCGTCACCATTTCCTCGTTGGTCGGACCGTACAGCATTTCGCGCTCGTGGCGGTCCTCGATGCGCAGCATCTCCTTGCCGTAGGCTTCGTAGCGCCCGCTCTCCTTCCAGAGATCGGCTGACTGAATCGTGGGCATCAGAATCTCGATCGCACCGGAACGATCCTGCTCTTCGCGCACGATCTGGCCGATTCTGGCGAGCACCTTCTCGCCGAGGGGCAACCAGGAGTATATGCCGGCCGACTGCTGGCGGATGAGCCCCGCCCGCAGCATCAGGCGGTGGGAGACGATCTCCGCCTCCTTGGGCGTTTCCCTTAAAATCGGCAGGAAATAGCGGGAAAGGCGCATGATGCGGGGGAATCTCCGGGAGGCGGTACAGTGGATGGCGCGCAATCAACGCGCAGCGCCAGCAAAACACAAGCCCAGGCATCCGTTGGCAGGACGGCCCTCGACTGATCCGCCTTATTGGCTCGTGCCCTGCGTCTTCCTTCGGTTCAGTTCGTTGACATATTCGGTGAACTTCCTGCCATCGGGCGGCAAGAAGCTGTCCGTACGCGTGAAGCCGATAGCGACGTCGGGATGCGTCATGGCACGGAGCGCAGCCGTGAGGGCCGGGAAGTCGACCGGCCGGTCGTCGGAGATCGTCGCATAACGCACCTCCAGCCGGAGCGGCTCGACCTGAGCGATTTGCCACGTCTTGATGTTGAAATTGGTCTTGAACTCGCCCGGCACGCCAAAGGCCACCGCGCTGCCATCGGGGAAACGGAACATGTCGCTTTCCCGCCCGACGATCTTGTCCAGCACCCGGAGCGTGCGCCCACAAGAGCACTCTCCGCCCTCAACCGCCAGGTCGCCATGCCGGTATCTGATGAGCGGCTGCGCCAGGTTCAGCAGGTTCGTCACGACGACGTGACCCATCGTTCCCTTCGGCACGGGCCGCCCCTGATCGTCGAGGATCTCCAGGAGAACGAGCTCTTCGGAGACATGAAGATTGTGATGGACCGGACACTGGTAGGCCATCATGTGCGCTTCCTTGGAGGCGTAGAAGCTCAGAACCTTTGCGCCGAAAGCCCGCTTGATGTCCTCGCGTTCGTCATCGTAGGTCGCAGTGCTGAAGGCGAAGACGCCATCCAGTTTCGCCGGACGACCGGTCCGCATGGATTCGAGCGCAACGACCTGCGCCACCTTGGCGCGACATGACAGGTAGCGAACCTGGTCGCGGCTTGCGATGAAGTCGACGATTTGACCCGGCGGGGTGCTGCCGTTCAGCCGGAGGAACCGGCCCTTTGACTGCGGCAGCCAGGCTGGTCCCCACGGCGGGCCGACCTCAGCTTTCGGCCAGACGCCAGCCGGCGATTTCTCCTCCATGTAGAAAAGCACATCCTTCGACCAATCAACGCCATGCCAACTCTGGCCGCGATGGTTCGCCATCTTGGCTGCGAGGTTCGCATATTCCGAGGTGACCGTGGTGATTGCTATGCCGGTCGAACCACTCGTCGTCACTTGCCTCGTGCGGCCGTGTTCCCAGGGAAGGGCCAGCGATGTCATCGCAGTCTGGTGATCGCTCAGGTCCTGGCGCGTCAGGATTGGTATGTCATTCCATTTGTCCCACTGCACCTCTCCCCTGCTGTCAAAGGCAATGTCGAGCCTGTTCTTGTAGAAGGGCGCATGCGCGCGCGCATGCTTCAGAAGATGTGCCAGGTAATGGCGCTGCAGCTGTCCGATCCGTTCGCGACTCCAGAACTGGCTCTCCATGAGCCTGGCGAGCACCTCTTTTTGCGTCTCGATGCCGATCATCGGTGCGTGTCGCTAAACGTTGACGCGGTAGTCACGGGATCGGCCGCCTTTGCTCTGGGAGTTAGCTGACTGAATTTTAGGCATCGCGATTTCCAAGTCGCTGGAGCCCTTTCGTCTTGGCCGACGCTCCTGCAAATCGCGGCAGGTGCGGACCACGCCGGCAGGCAACCGCCAGTGGCGGAAAACCCATCCGGCAGGGGAATCTCCCGCGGCAGCTTATGTGCGAGCGCAATCAATCCATAGCTCCGGCAAAACACAAGTCCGGCCACCACTGCGGTGCAATAATCCCCGCCAGCGGCCAACTCTGGAATAAGTTCGCGCGATCACGTGAAATTATGCAAAAAATGCGGGCGGGACCTGCACAAATTGATGACAAACCTGATTCGCTTGGCTAGGCTGCACGCATAACAAGAGGACCACCTCTTCGGAGGTCCGGTCCCCCAGAAAAAGGCATCGCGGTCTAAGTCTTGGGAGGATGATTCCTTCAGGCGCGCCTTCGGGCCGCAGCCAGCCGACCCGCAATACCGAGCCCAACCGCCTGTTGGGCTGCCGGGGAATGGCAGGAAGGGATGAGACGCGGAACTCGATGAGCAAGGCCGAAAGGCCTTGCTTTTTTATTTGCCGGGTCGTGTGCCCTGTATCTGCACCGGGCCGCGTGAAACAGCCAGGCCTACGGCTGGCGGAAGTCGAACCAGCCGGCAAATGTTTCCAGCGAAACGCCGTAGTAGCCGAAGGCGAGCCAGATCAGGCCGACGATAATGCCGGCGACGATCGACGTGGCGAGTGCCGTCTTCCAGAGGTGCAGCCGCGCCGGTGCGCTTCCCGACGTACCGAGAGTTACTTCGCCGGCTTCGTCCTGTGTGTGCGTCCAGAACGGCAGCACGGCAAAAAGAACGATCCACCAGGTCACGAAGTAGGTCGCAGCGATGGCCTGCCAGTTCATGGGCGTGCTCTCTATGCCTGCTCGAGCTCGATGAGGGTCCCGAGGAAATCCTTGGGATGAACGAAGACGACCGGCTTGCCGTGGGCGCCGATCTTCGGCGCGCCGAGCACGCGCGCGCCGCGTGCCGCGAGTTCCTTCGCCGCCGCTGCCACGTCCCCCACCTCGTAACAGACGTGATGGATGCCGCCGAAGGGGTTGCGCTCCAGAAAGCCGGTGATCGGTGAGCCGTCGCCGAGCGGGGCGATCAACTCGACGCGCGTGTTCGGGAGGTCAATGAAGACGGTGGTGACGCCGTGGGCGGGCTGGTCCACCGGCTCCGATACGGCGGCGCCCAGCATATCGCGGTAAAGCGCGGCGCCGGCGGCAAGGTCGGGGACGGCGATCGCAACGTGGTTGAGGCGGCCGATCATCGGGCGGTCATACGACTGAGACGAGGACGGTGCAAACCGGCTTCTTGCCCCAGGCCTCGCCCACCGCCGCGCGCACGGCGCGGCGGATTGCCTCGCCCAGCACTTCGGGATCACGCCGTTGCGGGCGCGGCATGGACTTCACGGTCCCCTCGATCGCCTGCAGCACGGCATCTTCCATCCGCTCGCCATCGACGTCGCGGAGGGGCACGCCGAGCAGCGCAATTTCCGGATCGGCCGCGAGATCGCCGCGGCTATCGATCGCAATCGCCACCGTGACATGGCCGGCGAACGCCAGCTTGCGGCGCTCGGGCACGCCCACCTCCTCGAGATGGCCGACGACCCGGCCGTCGCGGTAGAGCCGCTCCATCGCGATGCGATCGACCTCGGCGACCGGGCCGGGCGCAAGCCGCGTCACCGCACCGTCCTTCACGATCATCACCGTCTCGACGCCGAGCTCGCGGGCAAGATCGGCATGGGCGGCCAGATGCACAGGCTCGCCGTGCACGGGAAGCGCGATTTTCGGCTTCACCCAGTTGTACATCTCAACCATCTCACCGCGACGCGGATGACCGGACACGTGCACAAGCCGGTCGCGATCGGTAATCACGCGGATGCCGCGCGCCGTCAGCGCGTTGACGATCGTGTTGATCTCGCGCTCGTTGCCGGGAATGGCGCGCGCCGAAAACACCAGCGTGTCGCCATCGGCGAGCTCGACGCGCGGATGGTCGTCGGCAGCCACCCGGGCAAGCGCCGCACGCGGCTCGCCCTGGCTGCCGGTGAGGATCGCCACCACGCGCTCGCGCGGCAGATGCTGAAACGCGTCTTCGTCGAGGAACGGCGGCAGACCGTCCAGCATATGAAGCTCGGTCGCGATGTCGATCACGCGCCGCAGCGCGCGCCCGCAAATGACGACCTGGCGGTCGGCCTCTTTCGCGGCCAGCGCGATGGACTTGATGCGCCCGACGTTCGACGCGAACGTGGTGAAGGCGACGCGGCGTTTCGCGTGGCGGACGATGTCGACCAGTTCGCGCTCCACCTCGCTTTCGCTCGGGCTGCGGCCCTCGCGCACCGCGTTGGTGGAATCGCAGACGATCGCGAGCACCCCCTCCTCGCCGATCTCCTTCAGGCGCTTCACGTCGGTCGGTTCGCCGACCGCCGGCGTGTCGTCGATCTTCCAGTCGCCGGTATGAACGACGGTGCCGAGCTCCGTCCGGATCGCCAGCGCGTGCGATTCAGGAATGGAATGCGCGACGTTGACGTACTCGACATTGAACGGACCGAGCGAAACACGCTCTCCGGCCTTGACCTGATGCACCGGGATCGCTTCGGCGCCGGGTTCGCCCAGTACCTTCGCCGCGATCATGCCAACGGTAAATGCGGTGGCGTAGACCGGCACGCGCAGCCGTGGCCACAAGTCGACGAGCGCACCGAAGTGATCCTCATGGGCGTGGGTGATGACGATGCCGAGCAGACTCCCGCGATGCTTTTCGAGGAAGGCGATGTCGGGAAGAACGAGATCGACGCCGGGAAGGTCGGCATGGGCAAAGGCGACGCCGAAATCGACGGCAAGCCATTGGCGATTGTGGCGCGGCCCGAACCCGTAGAGGGCGAGGTTCATGCCGATCTCGCCCACCCCGCCGAGAGGCAGAAACACCAGTTCGTCGACCCGTGTCCCCTTCGACATCAGGCCCGCACCGTCGCCACGGTGCCGAAATGGACCTCGCCCGCCGCGATTTCGCGGCGGCGGCCATCATGGGCGCGGATCACGAGCCGCCCTTCGGCGTCGATCGTCTCGAAGATGCCGGTGAAAACCTCGCCACCGACCGAGACCGCGACATCGGCGCCGAGACTGGCCGCGCGCGCCAGCCATTCGCGGCGGATGGCGGAAAATCCCCGGCCGTTGTCCCAGACCCGCGCATATCCGGTCCATGCGTCGGACAGCGCGGCGAAGAGATCCTCTGCGCTCACCGTGCCGCCGAGTTCGGCGATGGCGACCGCGGGATAAGGCAGATCAGACGGCGCGGCCGCGACGTTCACGCCGATGCCGGTCGCGATCGCGATACGGCCGTTGGCGAGCGAACTTGCCTCGAGCAGGATGCCCGCCAGCTTGCGGCCATCGAGCAGCACGTCGTTCGGCCACTTGAGACGCAGGCGGCCGAGGGTCTCATCGCGAGCCTCGCCGGGTGCCTCGGCCCAATCCAGCGCGGTGGCGAGGCGAAGACCGGGCAGCAGGCTGCGCAGCGCCTCGTCCAGCGACAGGCCGGCGACGAAGCCGAGCGTCGCGCCGACAGCAGGCGGCAGATCAAGGACGGCAAGATGGGTGGCCGCAAGGTTTCCACGCGGCGTCTCCCAGGCCCTGCCCCGCCGGCCGCGGCCGGCGGTCTGGCGGTCGGTGACGAACCAGCGATTGCCGGGTTCGCCCGCGGCTGCCTGCGCCAGCGCTTCGGCATTGGTCGATCCGATCGCGTCGAATGCGCTCAGGCGGTAGCCGGCATTTGCAGCCTTCGGGCCGAGCGCGAAGGCCATCGCGCTCAGAAGAACGTCTTCGCGGCGGCTTCCGCGACGCCGCTAACCTGTCCGGCGACGAAGACAAACAGGAGGATGAAGGCGCCGCTGACGCCGAGAATGACGCGGAGCTCCGCCGCCATGGGCTCGAACACGCCGGCCGGCTCGTCGAAGTACATGACCTTGACGATGCGCAGGTAGTAGTAGGCGCCCACGACGCTGGCGAGGACGCCGATGACGGCGAGCGGATAGAGCCCCGCCTGGATGGCGGCGAGGAACACGTAGAACTTCGCGAAGAAGCCCGCGAGCGGCGGGATGCCGGCCAGCGAGAACAGCAGCATCGCGAAGAAGAACGCCATCACCGGGTGGGTGCGCGAGAGGCCGGCCAGATCCGAGATATCCTCCACCGGACCTGAAGTCCGGCGCATCGCGATGATGCACACGAACGTGCCGATGGTCATCGCCATGTAGATCAGCAGGTAGATGACCACGCCCTGTACGCCGGCCTGATTGCCGGCGGCGAGGCCGACGAGCGCGTAGCCCATGTGGCCGATCGAGGAATATGCCATCAGCCGCTTGATGTTGCGCTGGCCGATCGCGGCAAACGCGCCAAGCACCATCGACGCGATGGAAACGAAGGCGACGATCTGCTGCCAGTCATGGGTCACGGCGGCGAACGGCCCGACCATCACGCGCACGAAGAGCGCCATCGCCGCGATCTTGGGCGCGGCGGCGAGGAAAGCCGTGACCGGCGTCGGCGCGCCTTCGTAGACATCGGGCGTCCACATGTGAAACGGCACGGCGGAGACCTTGAAGGCCAGCCCGGAGATCAGGAAGACGAGGCCGAACAGCAGGCCGAGCGAGGCGTGATCCGCGGTGAGCGCGGACGCGATGCCGCCGAAGGTCGTCTGCCCCGTGAAGCCGTAGATCAGCGACGCACCGTAGAGCAGCATGCCGGAGGACAGCGCGCCGAGCACGAAATACTTGAGGCCCGCCTCTGTCGATTTCACCGAATCCCGATTGATCGCGGCGATGACGTAAAGCGACAGCGACTGCGTCTCGAGGCCGAGGTAGAGCGAGATGAGGTCGTTCGCCGAGATCATCAGCAGCATGCCGAAGGTGGCGGTGACGATGAGGACGGGAAACTCGAAGCGATCGAACCGGGCGGCGCTCATGTAGC
>CAYOUO010000285.1:0-11150 GCA_964407155.1 uncultured Hyphomicrobiales bacterium
GGCAACCTGCAGAAATTCGTTGTCGGCCGCGAGTTTGACCGCAAGCCGGGCGTGCTGGTCGTGTGTCAGCCGACCTGGGGGGTCGACGCCGGCGCGGCGGCGACAATCCGGCAGGCGTTGGTCGATCTGGCGCGGTCCGGCTCTGCGGTCCTTGTCATCAGCCAGGACCTCGATGAGATTCTCGAAATTTCGGACCGCGTTGCGGTCATCTCGAAGGGGCACCTTTCGGCACCGCATGATGCCCAGGGGATTACGCGCGAGGAGATTGGCCTCTTGATGGGTGGCGCCCACGAGCATCGGGACGGGAAAGCGCATGGCCATTGAACTCGTCCGGCGGTCGGAACGCTCGACCCTTCTGTCGCTCGCCTCGCCGTTGATCGCGCTGGTTCTGGCCCTGGTGGTGGGCGGCATCATCTTCGCGCTGATCGGCATAAACCCCGGAAGGGGCCTCTATACCTATTTCGTGCAGCCGCTGACGGCGGTGTGGTCGATCAAGGACCTCATCGTGAAGATGACGCCGCTTCTTTTGATCGGCGTCGGACTGGCGATCTGCTACCTCGCCAACACCTGGAATATCGGCGCGGAGGGCCAGTTCGCGCTCGGCGGAATATTTGCCGCCTTCATTCCGGTTTATTTTCCGCACGCTGGCGGCCCGGCAATCGTGATCGCGATGCTTCTTCTCGGCATCCTTGGTGGCATGCTGTGGGCGGCAATTCCCGCCGCGCTCAAGGTGCGCTTCGGCACGAGCGAAATCCTGACCAGCCTCATGCTGGTCTATATCGCGCAGCTGCTGCTCGATTGGGTTGCTCGCTCGCCGTGGCGCGATCCGCAGGGTCACAACTTTCCCAACAGCCGGCCCTTCAGTCCCGATCAGATGCTGCCCAGCATCCTTGGTACCAGGCTCAATTTCTATATCGCGATCGTCGTCGCCGTCGCCGCATGGTTCATGTTGAAGAACATGCTGACGGGCTTCCAGATTCGCGTCCTGGGACAGGCGCCGCGCGCGGGCGCGTTCGCCGGATTCAGCCAGAGCCGCATGATACTTTTGGCGTTTCTGATTTCGGGTGCTCTTGCGGGTCTGGCGGGCGCCGCCGACGTGATGGGCCCGCTTGGACAGCTCAAGATCAGCATTTCTCCCGGATATGGGTTCACCGCCATTATTGTCGCTTTCCTTGGGCGGCTGAATCCATTGGGGATCATTGCCTCGTCGTTCGTGCTGGCGCTTTCTCTGATTGGCGGGCAGCAGGTGCAGATCCAGTTTCATGTATCATCGCAGTTTGCCAATGTTTTCCAGGGCGTGTTGATGCTGCTGGTGCTGGCGACGGACACCTTGATCTTCTATCGCATCAGAATCGTTCGCCGTGCGCCTGCGGCGACAGTTGCAGTCGCTGGAGCCGTGCATGGGCGTTAACGAGATTACCGGCATCCTGCTGGCCATCGTGACTGCATCCATGCCGTTGCTGCTGGCTGCGATTGGCGAGCTTGTGGCCGAACGGGCCGGCGTCCTCAATCTCGGCGTCGAGGGCATGATGGCGGTCGGCGCTGTCGTCGGATTCATCGCGGGCTACCACACAGGCGTGCCTGCGATCGGCGCGCTGGCGGCTATTGTCGCAGGGATGGCAATGGCGGCGATCTTCGGTTTCTTCACACTGGTCTTCGTCACCAACCAGGTCGCCTCCGGTCTCGCCTTGACGATCATGGGTCTGGGGCTCTCCGCGCTTATAGGCGACAAGTATGTCAGCATCCCGGGTCTTGGACTGAGCCGCATCCATGTGCCTGGGCTCACCGACATCCCGCTCGTCGGGCCGGTGATCTTCGGCGAAGATCCGCTGGTCTATCTCGCCATCGCGCTCTGTATCGGGGTGTCGTGGTTCCTGTTCCGCACACGCGGTGGGCTTGTGCTCCGCGCGGTTGGCGACAACCACGTTTCTGCGCATGCGCTCGGCTACAATGTAATCCGCGTCCGCTTTCTCGCAGTGCTGTTCGGAGGCGCAGCTGCCGGCCTTGCCGGAGGATATCTTTCGATTGTCTACACGCCGCAGTGGACGCCCAGCATGACCGCGGGCCGCGGCTGGATCGCCTTGGCACTGGTGGTATTCGGGACCTGGCTTCCGTTCCGGGTGGTGATCGGCGCCTTGCTTTTTGGCGCAGTCGGAATTCTCCAGCTCAATGCACAGGCATACGGCATTTCAGTGCCTTCCCAGTTCCTGACGATGCTCCCTTATGCCGCCACCGTGGTGGTCTTGGTAATCATCTCAGGCAATCGTATGCTCGTGCGGTCCAATACGCCGGCCTGCCTCGGACAATCGTTCGTCCCGGACCGGTGACGCTTTCCGGGCGCCGGATGGACCCGCGGCGCGAGTTTTGCATTCGGGACCGCACAGGCCGGCCAACAGGCAGGCCGGTGAAAACAAGAGGGGAGAATCTCCAATGCGTCTTCTGGTAGCCGCCGCCGGCGCGGCACTTGCGTTTGCAGTAACAGCGGGGGTCGCGCAGGCCGATCCGCTGAAGGTATGTTTCGTCTATGTCGGTCCGCACAACGATGGTGGCTATAGCCAGCAGCATGATATGGGCCGGCAGATGGTGGCCAAGGAACTCGGCGACAAGGTCGATGCTTCGACCTACCTGGAAAACGTCCAGGAAGCCGACGCCGAGACGCCGATCCGCGGGCTGGCGCAGAATGGCTGCAAGCTGATCTTCACGACCTCTTTCGGTTTCATGGACCCGACGCTCAAGGTTGCGGCGGATTTCCCGGACGTGAAGTTCGAGCATGCAACCGGCTTCAAGACACTTCCGAACGTCTCGACCTACAACATCCGCTGGTATGAAGGCCGCTACGTCATGGGCCAGATTGCCGCGAAGATGTCGAAGAAGGGCCTCGCCGGCTATGTCGTGTCGTTCCCGATCCCGGAAGTGATCATGGGCATCGACGCGTTCATGCTCGGCGCGCAGTCGGTGAACCCCAACTTCAAGGTGAAGATTGTCTGGGTGAACTCCTGGTTCGACCCGGGCAAGGAAGGTGATGCCGCCAGCACCCTGATCAACCAGGGCGCCGACATCATCGTCCAGCACACCGACTCGCCGGCTCCGATGCAGGTCGCAGAGAAAGCGGGTATCCACGCCTTCGGCCAGTCGTCAGATATGTCGAGATTCGGGCCGCATGCGCATCTCGGTTCGCTGATCGACAACTGGGGTCCGTATTACGTCGCGCGCACCAAGGCGGTGCTCGACGGCACGTGGAAGTCCGAGCAGTCCTGGCAGGGCTTCGACCACGATCTCGTCGAGGTCGCTCCGCTGCAGAACATGCCGGACGATGTGAAGGCGATGGCCGAAGCCACGATCGCCAAGATCAAGGGTGGCTGGAGCCCCTTCACCGGTCCCATCACCTGGCAGGACGGCACGGTGGAAGGTGCCGATGGCAAGCCGATCCCAGACGACGAACTGCTTGGGCTGAACAAGTACGTCAAGGGTATCGACGACAAGATTCCGCAGTAGCGGGTCGCTGACGTCACTCGGGGCGCGCTTCGCTGTCGGAGCGCGCCCTTTCTGCTTCCGGGGGCTGCCGCTGTCATGGCTGACTTTGCTGTCGACTGGCTCAATCTGCTGTTTCGCTGGGCTCACCTCATCGTCGGCATCGGTTGGATCGGCACCTCCTTCTATTTTATTGCGCTCGATCTCAGCCTGCGCAAACGCGAGGCGATGCACCCCGGCGTCTACGGCACTGCGTGGGAAGTGCATGGCGGGGGCTTCTATCACGTAGAGAAATACCTGGTCGCGCCGCCGGCCCTTCCGCCCGATCTGCTCTGGTACCGCTGGGAGGCCTATCTCACCTGGGTCACGGGTTTTGGCCTTCTGATCCTCCAGTACTACTGGAACGCTGACGCTTTCCTGATCGACCGATCAGTACTGCCGATGCTGCCTTCGCAGGCGATCTTCATTTCGATTGTCAGTCTCGCCGCCGGTTGGCTCATTTACGATCGCCTGTGCAAATCGGCCATCGGACGCAACACGACGCTGCTAGCGATCTGCGTCTTCGTTCTCATCGTCGCCGCGGCGTATTTATTTACGCACGTCTTCTCGAACCGTGGTGCGCTCATTCATGTCGGCGCGTTCATCGGCACGATCATGGCGGTCAACGTGTTCGGCATCATCATTCCGAACCAGCGCAAGATCGTCGCCTCCCTGATCGCCGGGCAGGAGCCCGATCCGCGGCTCGGCGCCATCGGCAAGCAGCGCTCGGTGCACAACAACTACCTCACGCTGCCCGTGCTCCTGATGATGGTGTCGAACCACTACCCGATGCTGGGTGGGCATCCGCAGTCGTGGCTGATCGTGGCGCTTGTCATCGTGGTCGGGGCTTCTGTCCGGCATTTCCTCAACCGTCACGATGCCGGCGATCCATTTGAGAAGATCGCCTGGGCGTTGCCCGTTGCGGCCGTGGCGCTGGCAGGAGCGATCTGGATGACGGCTCCTCACCAGGATGCCACGCTGGCGGGCGTGACGGTGAGCGATAGCGAGGCGATGGCGATTGTCGGCAAGCATTGCATCATGTGTCACGCAACGCATCCGAGCCACGCGGGCTTTGACCAGCCCCCGAAGGGAATCGTCTTTGCCACCGCGGCGGATTTGCGTGCGCACGCCGTTCAGGTCATGGCACAGGCGGTCAACAGCAACACCATGCCGCTCGGGAATGAAACTGGCATGACCCAGGAGGAGCGCCGCAAGCTTGGCGCTTTCCTCATGAATCGCTAGAAAGACGGCCAAAGAAGAAAGCCGCCAGTGTCCATGGCCGAATTCCCCATGTCCCTGTATGCCGTCAACCGACTGCGTGAAGACGAATTCGTCGAGGCCTTCGGAGACGTGGCCGAGCATTCTCCCTGGGTGGCGGCGGAAGCTGCCGAGCGCCGCCCATTTTCGTCGCGGCACGAAATGATCGCGGCCTTCGTGGATGCGATGCGGCATGCCGATCCTGCACGTCAGCGGGCGCTTCTCCTTGCGCATCCCGATCTCGCCGGGCGCGCGGCAATCGCTGGCAATCTGACGCGCGAGTCGAGCGACGAACAGAAAGGCGCGGGGCTCGACCGGTTGACGCCCGATGAGTTTCGCAGGTTTACCGAACAAAACGCAGCGTATCGCGAACGCCATGGCATTCCATTCATCTTTGCCGTCCGCGGTGCCACCAAGGGCGATATTCTGAAGGGCTATGCCGACCGCGTCGGAAATGCGCCGCAGGCAGAGTTTCGCACCGCGCTGGAGCAGGTGGCGCGCATCATCGCCTTTCGCCTCGAAGATCGGGTTGTTCCGTGAACGATCCACGCCGTATCGGCGAGCGCGTTGGCGACATGATCAGCGCGCTGGCGACGATCAGCGCGGACGAAGGAGCTCTGACGCGGCTGTATCTCACGCCCGAGCACAAGCGCGCCGCCAATCTCGTCAGCGAATGGATGCGGCAAGCTGGTCTGACGGTGCGTATGGATGCCGCCGGCACCATGCACGGGTTGCTCGCGGCCGGCAAAGAGGGGTCGGACGCCGCGAAACGCCTCCTCATCGGCTCGCATATCGACACTGTGGTCGATGCCGGCAAATACGATGGCAACCTCGGCGTTGTCGTGGGCATCGTCGCGCTCGAGGAAATTCGTGCCCGGGGAATTGCACTGCCGTTTGCGGTCGAGGTTCTGGCCTTCGGCGACGAGGAAGGCGTGCGCTACCCGAAGACGCTCATCTCCTCGTCCGCTATCGCGGGCATTGTGGAGCCCGACATCCTCGAACTCACCGACAAGGAAGGAACGACGCTGCGCCAGGCGCTGGCCGAATTCGGCTGCGACCCTGAACGCCTTTACGACGAGGGTTATGATCCGACGGAAACGCTCGGATATCTCGAGGTTCATATCGAGCAGGGCCCGGTGCTCGATCAGGCAAACGAAGCACTCGGCGTCGTCACGGCAATAGCCAGTCAGGGCCGCTATCGCATCCGCGTGCGTGGCGAAGCGGGGCACGCCGGCACCGTCCCGATGGCGATCCGGCACGATGCCCTGACCGGCGCGGCGGAAATCATCCTGGCGGTCGAGGCGATCGGCCGCGCCGACACAAAGTCGTCGCTGGTGGCGACAGTTGGCGCAGTTCGTGTGTCACCAGGCGCCGGCAACGTCATTCCGGCGGCCGTGGAGTGCAGTCTCGACGTGCGAGCAGCGACCGACGAGGCGCGCGCGGCAGCCGTAGCCGAGATCCGCGAAAGGGTCAGGCAGATCGGACTTGCGCGCGGGCTCGTCATCGACGTTGAGATCATGCTGGAAAAGCCTGTCTCGGTGTGCGCGCCGAGGCTGCAGCGCGCCATCGCTGCGGCAATCCACGAAGTCGAAGGGCGCACGCCGCGCGAATTGATGTCGGGCGCCGGCCATGATGGCCAGGCGATGGTGCGTCTCACGGATATCGGCATGATCTTCGTGCGCTGCCGCGCGGGCATCAGTCACAGCCCGCTGGAGTCCGTGACCATCGAAGACATGGGCCTCGCGGTCGAAGCGCTCGTGCAGACGATAACTGTATTGGCCGGAGAGGGTGCATGACGATCCGCGACACGATCGACAGCAACTGGACACGCGAAGTCGACTTTCTGCGGGCGCTCGTCAAGGTGCCGAGCGACAATCCTCCCGGCGACTGCGCACCGGCGGCAGAAACCGCGGCGTTCGAGCTGCAGAAGCTCGGCTTCACCGTGGAACGTTATCCCGTGCCTGAAGCGCTGGTGCGCGAGAACGGTATGGTGAGCGCGACCAACCTCATCGTGCGCAAGACGTTCGGCACGGGGAAAGGGCCGGTAATCGCGCTCAACGCTCATGGCGACGTTGTTCCGCCTGGCAATGGCTGGACCGTCGATCCCTATGGGGCGATCGAGCGCGATGGCGCCATGTACGGCCGGGGCGTCGCCGTTTCGAAGTCGGATTTCGCCACCTACGCATTCGCACTGCTGGCGCTGGAGGCCAATTCCGCCGGCCTCAACGGCGGCACCGAGTTGCACCTCACCTACGACGAGGAGGCTGGTGGCACCATCGGTCCGAAGTGGCTGATCGATCAGAAACTGACCAAGGCAACGCTCGCTATTTCTGCCGGCTTTTCGTACGCCATCACGACCGCGCACAATGGCGTGCTCCACCTCGAGGTGGTCGTCAGCGGCAGACAGGCGCATGCGGCGATGCCATCGACGGGTCGCGATGCACTGGAGGCGTCGGTGCCGGTGCTGGCTGCGATCTACCGGGAGCGGAGACGCCTTACCGGCATCGTCAGCCGCGAAAAAGGCATCGGCTCGCCGCAGATCACGGTCGGGCTCATCTCAGGCGGCATCAACACCAACGTCGTGCCCGATCGCATTGCGTTCCGCATCGATCGCCGCATCATTCCGGAAGAGAGCGGTGTGGAGGTCGAGGCAGGACTCCTGAAACTGATCGAGGATGCGTTGCCGAAGCAAGACGGCATTTCGGTTTCCTGCCGTCGCATTGTCCTCGCCGAGCCGTTGCGCCCTCTTCCTGGCGTCGAGCGGCTCGTCGAAACGATAAGCCATCACGCGCGAGAGATTCTGGGCGTCGAGGTTCTGCCCACTGGCGTTCCTCTTTACACCGATGCGCGCCACTACGCGGCGGCCGGTATTCCGACAGTGCTTTACGGTGCCGGTCCGCGGTCGATTCTGGAAGCGAACGCCCATGCTGCCGACGAGCACCTGAAACTTTCCGATCTTCGCGCCGCAACCGAGGTGATTGCCGTCACACTGTCCGACATTCTGTCTGGTATATAAGGCGGCGGGAGTAGGTTTCGGGCGCGCGATTTCGGCGTCTGTGCCGTTTGGCCCTGGCGCCGGATGTGCGTCCTCGTGGCTGCCGTTGTGCAGCGACAGGTGCGGGAGGGCGCTATGGACGCTTTGCAGATGACGGTTCAGTCGTCATTGCGTTCTATTGCAAATTATCTTGTCGGACGTTCACCAAAACAAGCCTTGGCGGCAGCCGTGGCGTTCGGCGCCATCGCCTCTCCGGCGATCGCCGAGCAGGCGATTGTGCAGCCCGGATACGCGGTGGTTACGGGTTACAGCGGCTACGCCGCCAACCCGCCGCCTTCCGGCGCGAGCGACCCTTTCGACTACACCCTGATCAATGTCGACGGACCGTCCGCCCGTGTCGTCGATCTCGGCACAATGGGTGCGCAAGGCGCTCTGACGGATGCTCCCAAGCCGTTCACTGTCTATGCCAGCCAGGTTGGGCAGGTGTTCGGGGTTGCGCTGGACGATGCTCCCCAGCCTGACATCTACCTCGCTGCGAGCTCAGCATACGGTCTCTCCATAGCCATCAATGATTCGAGCGGGCAACCGCAGCGCCTGCATGTCGGCGCGCCGGGGGCGCAATTCGTGCCCGGCCAGTTTGGACCACCCGACCAGAATGGCGGTCCCGGTTCCATCTGGCGCGTCGACGGCGGCACGGGGCAGGTTACGCTCTTTGCCAACATTGATGGCGGAGTCGGCAGCGTTGCCGGTCTTGGTGCGTTGGCGTTCGACCGTCAGTCGCATCAGTTGCTCGTCTCGGAACGTGGCACCGGTATCGTCTATCGGCTCGGTTTGAATGGCGCGGTGCTCGGCACGTACGACCACGGTGCGGAAGGTCGCCCCGCAGGCGGCCTCGCTCCTCTCCCGCTCTCCGCTCCGGCTCCCGTCAATATACAGAGCCCGGCCTTCGATACGGGCAATCCGCAGACGTGGGGTGTTGCGCCTCCCGCACGCCGCGTTTACGCGCTCACGGTCCAATCTGGCCGACTCTATTATTCCGTAGCGGAAGGCCCGCGCATCTGGTCCGCGCCGATTGGCGCCGGCGGCGCCATCTCCGGGGCGGGGGCGCGCATCGAAGTCGACGTTCCCTCGCTCGCCGATGGCGAGGAGGTTTCCTCGATCACGTTTGATGGCCAGGGCAATATGTACGTTGCCGAGCGCGGCGCCACGACGGGAGACTATGACCTCACCCAACTGGCCGCGCCCGGACAAAGCCGCGTGCTGCGGTTTGTCCCGAAGCCGCCGGGCGATCCGAACCCTGGGTTCTGGCGTCTCGCGCCCGATCAATACTCCATCGGCATGCCGCCGGTGTACGCCAACGCCAATGGCGGCGTGGCGCTCAACTACGGTTACGGCTCTGATGGCCGCATTGATCCTTCCGCCTGTGCAGCCACCCTCTGGTCGACCGGAGAGCGGCTGCTCGATCCGGGCGATGGTTCAACCGGCTTCCCGACGGTGGACGGCCTCCAGGGCAACGATTCTTCTCTTGTCCAGCCGCAGAACACGCCGCCGGCGCAATCGTGGTTCGTCGACTATGACGACCAGCCCGGCGATCCCAATTTCCGGGGCTATATGGGCGCGATCGCCACCGTCCCCTGTGCGGGTGCCGCGAGCTATGTGCCTCCGCCCGTATTCTGTCCGGCGGGAACGTATTTCGCCAACGGCCAGTGCGTGCTGTTGCCGACCTGTCCCGCAGGCACCTACCTTCGCAACGGCGCCTGCGTTTATCCAAACTGTCCACCAGGCACCTATCGCGATCGCAACGATCGCTGCGTGCCGCCGCCGCAGAGCTGTCCGCCGGATTCGTTCTACTATCAGGGTCGCTGCGTACCCTTCTGCCCGCCGGAGATGCGCCGCCTGCCGAATGGCTACTGCGGCTGTCCGGGCGGCACGTTCTACAATGAACGCGAACACCGTTGCGTCCCGCCGAACACATGCCCGCCTTTCACGCACTATGACCCACGGTACCAGGCATGTGTGCCAGATTGTCGTCCAGGCGAGATTTATGACTGGCGCAACAATCGCTGCATCCCGCACTGCCCGTCGGATACGCAGTACGACCCGCGGCTCAACAGGTGCGTGCCGCATTGCCGTCCCGATGAGCAGTACGACCCGCGCGCGAACCGGTGTCTGCCACACTGCCGGCCCGACACGAGGTACGACCCACGCTTCAACGTGTGCGTCCCGATCTGTCTCAACGGGCAGGAGTACGACCAGCACCTCAACCGCTGTGTGCCGCATTGCCCGCCGGATCGGCCGTACGACCCGAGAGCCAACCGTTGCGGCGTGCCGCCGCAGCAGTGTCTACCCGGTCAGATCTTCAATCCGGATCGGCGTCGCTGCGAGCCACGCTGCAATCAGGATCAGATCTACAATCCGCAGCAGAACGTCTGTGCGCCCAAGTGCAAGCCGGGGGCACTGGTGGTTCCTGGCTGCGGACCGAACCAGCCACCCAACCAGGGCGGCCAGAACTGCGCGCCAAACCAGGACAACATCAATGGAATATGCGTTCCGAGGTGCGGCCCGAACCAGACACGCGATCCCGATACGCGTCGGTGTGTCGACAGGACGCTGAAGCCGCTCAAGCCCCTGCTGCCGGTTCAACCGAACTGCAGCTCGCGTGAAGAGCTGGTCAACGGCGTCTGCATGCTGAAGTGTCGATTCGGCCAGCGCCGCGTGAACGGCGTGTGTGTCAGCGTCGACAACAATCCGCCCGGCGGTGGCAACAAGCCGCCGGTCCTCAAGCCCGCTTTTCCCAACAACAACATCCTGCCCGCATGCGGTCAGGGCGAGGAGTTGATTGGCAGAAGATGCGTGCCGCGGTGTGGAAACGACCAGATGCGAGCCCGCAACGGATCGTGCATCGACAAGAACAACAACGGCAAAAACCTTCGGATGCTGAAGATTCAGTAGGCGTCGCGCCACGAGACAAAATCGAAAAGGGCGGCTGGGTGGCCGCCCTTTTCATTTAGCGGTCAGACGATTTCTCCGCGAAGATCGTACTCGGAAGAGCCGGTGATCCGCGCGGTGACGATTTCGCCGACGCGAATCGGCAGACGCGCGGTCAGATGAATACTGCCGTCGATCTCGGGCGCATCGCCCTTGGTGCGCCCACGGCCGGTTTTCCCCGCCGCCTCGTCGACGATCACCTGAATCCGACTGCCTACCTTCTTCCTGAGGTTCCGGGCGCTGATCGCCTGCTGGGCCTGCATCAGCCGGTGCCAGCGCTGTTCCTTGACTTCGTCAGGGACCGGATTCGCCAGCGCGTTTGCCGGTGCGCCGCTCACCGGTTCGAAGCGGAAGCAGCCGACGCGATCCAGTCGCGCTTCTTCCAGCCACTGAAGCAACT
>CAYOUO010000286.1:0-7036 GCA_964407155.1 uncultured Hyphomicrobiales bacterium
GGCCGAGATCTACCAGTTGATGCGCGAGCTGGCCGACAACGGCGTCGCCGTGCTCATGATCTCCAGCGATCTGGAAGAAGTGATCGGCGTCAGCGACCGTGTTGCGGTGATGCGTGAAGGGGCGATCAGCGGCTTCCTCGATCGCGCCGAGCTCAGCGAAGAAGCCGTGATGCGGTTGGCGACGGACAGCCAGGTGCACTGAGGGAAGACCGATGAAGAAAGATCTGGGATGAAGAAAGACCTGGGCCTTCTCGTATTGATCATCGTCGTGGCGGCGGTGACGGCGTATCTCAATCCGCGCTTCCTTCTGCCGGTCAACATCTCCAACACCGCCAACCTGATCGGGCTGTTCGGCCTCTACGCGATCGGCGAGGGCCTGGTCATCATCACCGGCGGCATCGACCTTTCGGTCGGCTCGCTCTTTGCCCTGCTCGGCGTGATCTTCCTCGACCTGCTCGTGAACCACGGCCTGCCGTGGGGCCTGGCCGTGCTCGTCATCATCGTGTTCGGCATGATCATCGGCGCGATCCACGCCTTCCTCATCCTGAAGATGCGGATGCAGCCGTTCATCGTCACGCTCTGCGGCCTCCTGCTCTACCGCGGGCTGGCCCGCTGGTACACCGGGGAGGGCACGTCCGGATTCCCGTTCGGCACCAGCTATCCGGCGCTGGAGTTCGTCACCAACGGCCGCATACCCATCGCCACGCCGTGGGGCGTGTTCGGGCTGCCGCTCAGCTTCTTCGCGTTCATTCTGGTGGCGATCGTCATGGGCATCGCGCTGCACCGCTCCGTGTTCGGCCGCTATCTCTACGCTATCGGCAAGAACGAGGAGGCGGCGCGCTATTCCGGCATCCGCACCGGCCGCATCATCGCTGCCGCCTACATCATCTGCAGCGGACTGGCGGCGATCTCCTCGATCTATTTCGTCATGTACACGCGCTCGATCGCGCCGGCCTCGCACGGCAACTTCTATGAGCTCTACGGCATCGCCGCCGCGGTGCGGGGCGGCTGCTCGCTGCGCGGCGGCGAGGGCTCGATCGTCGGCATCGTGCTCGGCGCGGTGCTGCTTCAGATCCTGCAAAATCTGGTGAACCTGCTCGGCATTCCAAGCTCGCTGAACTTCACCGTCATGGGCGGCGTCATTCTGATCGGCGTCCTGCTCGACCAGCAGCTCATCCAGTACCGGCAGTGGCGCGCGGCCTCGGCGCGCCTGGCGCAGCCGCAGGATTCCGCCATGCCGGCCGGAGCCGAATAGCGACGGCAAGCCCCTGCAACTCTTGAAGAACCGGCCGCTCAGCCTATAGTCACCGCCAAATTCACGGGTTTCGCGGCCGGGAACGACCGGCCGCCTGGCGGTAAGAATGGACGTTGAACTCGATTTGCCCGGCGAGCGGGCGGCCACGCGCGTCGTCGTTGCGATGTCGGGCGGAGTGGATTCCTCGGTCGTCGCGGGACTGCTCAAGCACGCGGGCTACGACGTCGTCGGCGTCACGCTCCAGCTCTACGACCATGGCGCCGCGACCCACCGCAAGGGCGCCTGCTGCGCCGGCCAGGATGTGCAGGACGCGCGCCGCGTCGCCGAGACGCTCGGCATTCCGCATTACGTGCTCGACTACGAGGAGCGCTTCCGCGAGACGGTGATCGACGGCTTCGCGGCGAGCTACATCGCCGGCGAGACGCCGGTGCCGTGCGTCGCGTGCAACCAGACCGTCAAGTTCGCCGACCTGCTCGGGACCGCGCGCCAGCTCGGCGCGGCGGCGCTGGCGACCGGTCACTACGTGCTCTCGCAGGGCGCGGGCGCGCACCGCGCACTGCATCGTCCGGTCGATGGCGAGCGCGACCAGAGTTATTTCCTGTTCTCGATGACGCAGCCGCAGCTCGACTTCGTGCGCTTTCCGCTGGGCGCGATGACCAAGGCCGAGGTGCGCGCCGCCGCGCGCGACTTCGATCTGCCGGTCGCCGACAAGCACGACAGCCAGGACATCTGCTTCGTGCCGGACGGCAAGTACAGCGAGGTGATCGAGAAACTGCGGCCGGGTTCGGCGGCGGCGGGCGACATCGTGCACATCGACGGCCGCGTTCTCGGCCGCCACCACGGCATCATCCACTACACCATCGGCCAGCGGCGCGGCATCGGCGTGGCGGTAGGCGAGCCGCTCTACGTCGTCCATCTCGATCCGGCCGGCCGGCGCGTGGTCGTCGGTCCGCGCGAGGCGCTGATGACGCGGCGGCTGCATCTGCGCGGCGTCAACTGGCTGGGCGAGGGCGCGGTCACCGACGTGGCGGCCCGCGGCCTCGATGTCTACGCGCGCGTGCGCTCGTCGCGGCCGCCGGCGCCGGCGCGTCTCGGCAGCGTGGGCGGCGACATCGTCGTCGAGCTCGGCGACAGCGAGTCGGGCGTCGCGCCGGGGCAGGCCTGCGTTTTCTATGACAGCGAGGAAGCGGGCGCCCGCGTGCTCGGCGGCGGCTGGATCGAGCGGGCCGAGCGTACCGGTGAGGCGGAGATCGCCTTGCGCAAACTCATCGCCCAGCCCGCAGCCGTGGCCTGATGGCGCGCCCGTCGGCATCGGCTTGGCGCGGGACGGGCTGTTCAGTCGAGGTAGCCGAATTTCTTCATCATGGGGCGGTGCGCGGCAACGATGGCGTTGACCTGCGCCGGAGCCAGTTTGCCGCGCCAGCTGCCTGATTTGCCGGAAACGAAGAAGCGTTTGGTCGTCGCGGCCTTCTCCTTGAATCCGTATTTCTCTTCCTGTCCCTTCATCTCGTCGAATGACGAAAGGCCGATTGCTTCGGCAAGCGCCTCGGCACCCGGCGCCAATCCAAGATGGCGGGCGACCGCGCCGAATGCCGCGGCGGGGTCAGCCAGCATGTCCTCGTAGCGGAGGACGAGAAGGCTCTCGTCGGCGCGGTCTGTCCAGTTCGCGACGTTCTGGCTCCAGCTGCCCCACGTCTCGCCCGCATTCGTTCCCTGGCCGAAGGCGTAGGCATCGCGCTGGTTGAGCAGTCCGACCGCGAAGTCGAGCGAGCGCCCGATGTGATGCTGCAGCGAGACGGCGACGTCACGGGGATCGCGCACGAGGTAGATGGCCCCGGCCGTAACCGCGGGACTGATGGTCGGGACGCCGTCGCGTGTGGCGCGGATGCTGTGGGTCTTGAGAAAGGTCAGGCCCGGCGTCTGGGCCGCGATCGCCGCCTGGACCATCGGTCGCACGCGCCGGATTTCGGCCGGGGAAGCCTGGAAGGCGGGCTTGCCGAGGAAGCGCTCGTACAGCGGCCCGAACACGACATCGTGCCGGCTCGTCTGCGCGATGTTGGCGATCTCGTTGGCGTCGCGCTGCACGCCGCGGCGCAGGCGCTCGAGCTGGTAGAGGAACATGCGCAGCCACGTGTTGCCCGATTTGGGATAGGAGGCCAGCCAGACGATCTTGCCGGATTGCGATTGGCCGATGCCTGCCATGGTGTCCCGATCGGTGCGTCCCGGCTGTGCGGCGGCGCCTCAGTCGAGGTAGCCGAACTTCCGCATCGTATCGCCGTGGGCGGCGATGATGGAATCGACGTGGGCCGGGGTGAGCACGTCGCGCCAGCCGCCGGCCTTGCCTTCGACGAAGAAGCGCTTGCTGTCCGGATGCTTCTCCTGGAACCCGTGCTTTTCCTCCTGCTCCTTCAACTCCCCGAAGGAGGAGGAGCGGATCGCGTCGGCGAGTTGCTCGGGCCGCGCACTCTGCCTGACATGCTTGAGGACCGAGGCGAAGGCGGCATCGCTGTCGGCAAGCATGTCCTCGTAACGCAGCGTGAGCAGGCTGGAATCGGCGGCGGTGGTCCAGCTCTCGACGTTCTGGCTCCAGCTGCCCCAGGTTTCGATGGTGCCGTAGGCATAGGCGTTGCGACGATTGAGCAACTCCACGGCGAAGTCGAGCGTGCGGCCGGTGTGGTGCCAGAGCGAGACGGCGACATCGCGGGGATCGCGCACGAGATAGATGCCGCCCGCCGAGACCGCGGGGTCGATCGTCGGCACGCCGTCGAGCGTGGCGCGGATGCTGTGGGTCTTGAGGAACACCACGCCGGCGGAGCGCTCCACGATGGTTCGCTGCACCTGCGGCCTGACACGGAGAAACTGCGCCGGTGTCGCCTTCGCGAATGTGTCGCCCAGGAAGCGCTTGTAAATGCCGTCGAAGGCCATCTCGTGAATGCTGACCCGGGCGAGCTTGTTGATCTCGTTGGGTTCGTGCGGCCGGCCGAGGCGAACCCGCGCCAGCTGATAGAGGAACATGCGCAGCCACGTGTTGCCGGACTTCGGGTACGAGGCCAGCCAGACGATGCCTTTGGGATTTTTCGGGTCGACTGCGATCATGGACGTTTGACTGTTACTGAATGGTCAGGCGGGCAGTGCGGCCCGCGACGCGCCTGTCAGGCTGCCGCTTCTCCCAGCGCCGCGAGCAGTTCCTCTACGATGGACGAAATGATTTCGGGGTCGTCGCCCTCCGCCATCACCCGGATCACCGGCTCGGTTCCCGACGCGCGCACTACCAGGCGGCCGTTGGCGGCAAGCTGGCTGTTGGCATTGTCGATGATCGTGCGAATGCGCTGGTTCTCCAGCGGACGGGAACGGCCGATCCGCACGCTCTTCAGGATTTGCGGCACGGGATCGAAGCGGTGACACACCTGGCTGAGCGGCTGGCCGACGCCCTTGACGATGGCGAGAAGCTGCAGCGCCGCCACCAGTCCGTCGCCGGTCGTGGTGAAGTCCGTCATGATGATGTGGCCGGACTGCTCGCCGCCGAGGTTCAGTCCGTGCTCGAGCATGGCTTCGCTGACATAGCGGTCGCCGACCTGCGTGCGGATGACGGAGAGGCCGATGTCCTTGAGGAAGCGCTCCAGGCCAAGGTTCGACATGAGCGTCACCGCCACGCTCGACTTGGCGAGGCGGCCGTCGGCGGACCACGATTCGGCGATCGCGGCAATGAGCTGGTCCCCGTCGACGAGGTTGCCCTTTTCGTCGACCACCACCACCCGGTCGGCGTCGCCGGCGAGCGCGATCCCGCTGTCGGCGCCGACCTCGACCACCTTGGCCGCGAGCGCCTGCGGCGACGTGGAGCCGACGCGGGCATTGATGTTGAAGCCGTCCGGCTCGACGCCGATCGAAATCACCTCGGCGCCGAGTTCCCAGAGCGCAGCCGGCGCCACCTTGTAGCCGGCGCCGTTGGCACAATCGATGACGACGCGCAGACCCGCCAGCGACAGGTCGCGCGCCAGGGTGCGCTTCGCGAACTCGATGTAGCGGTCCTGCACGCCGTCGATGCGCTGCGCGCGGCCGAGGGCCGGCGGGGAGGAGAGCCGGCTGCCGAGATCGGCATCGATCAGCTCCTCAATGCCCGTCTCGACCGCATCGGACAGCTTGAAGCCGTCGGGCCCGAACAGCTTGATGCCGTTATCCGCATACTGGTTGTGCGACGCCGATATCATGACGCCGAGATCGCAGCGCATGGAGCGCGTCAGCATGGCGATGCCGGGCGTCGGGATCGGGCCGGTCAACAGCACGTCCATGCCGACCGACAGGAAGCCGGCGGTCAGCGCATTTTCGATCATGTAACTCGATAGGCGCGTGTCCTTGCCGATGACGACGCGATGGCGATGGTCGCCGCGCTGAAAGACGAGGCCGGCGGCCATGCCGACCTTCATGGCAAGGTCTGGCGTGATCGGGAAGCTGTTCGCCTGTCCGCGAATGCCGTCCGTGCCGAAATATTTGCGCGTGATCGCCAAAGACGTCGTCGCTCTCCCGTTGCGACCCTCTTAGCGCGAACCCACGGCGGCTGTCTTGAAAAAAGGGCAACCGCCCGCAACACATTGTGAAATCGTCAAAAATGCGCCTTATTCCCGACGGCGATGTCACGCCCGGCCCGCTTCTTTCGGAGGCGACGAATCTCCATGGGGAGAGTCGCCGGCGGGCAGCCAAAGAGGCGGGCGCTCTGGAGAGAAGTCTGATGAAGATTGCCAAGGTTGCAGCGCTTGCCGGTTTCGGCCTGCTCGCGCTGGCGGGAGTCCAGGCCCATGCCGAAGCCTGGTCCGGCTACGTCGTGGACAATGTCAACGAGCGGGCAGGGCCCTCGACGGACTATCCGGCGGTGGTGGTCATCCCCGCCGGTTCGCCGGTCGTCATTTACGGGTGTCTCGCCGACTATACCTGGTGCGACGTTGCATGGGGACCGTCGCGCGGCTGGGTCGCGGCGAGCTACGTGCAGGTGAGCTACGATTCCGAGCCGGTGCCGCTCGACCAGTACATCGTGCCGCTCGGCGTGCCGATCATCGGCTTCGATTTCGACACCTACTGGGGCGACTATTATCGCGGACGTCCGTTCTTCGGCGATGCCTACCGCTGGCGCCACATGCATTCCGATCATTACAGGCTGCCGCCGCGTCCGCGTGACTACGGACCGCCGCGCGGCTTCAAGCCGCCGTACGGCTACAATCCGCCGAACGGGCAGGACCATTTCCCGAAGCCGTATGGCCAGTACCAGGGCCGCGACCACGACAATTTCCCGCCGCAGGGGCCGAACAATTACGGCCAGCCCAAGCCGCAGGGCACGTACAAGCCGTGGAACAACAACGGCATGCAGCAAAACGGGCAATACGGAAATGGCAAGCCGCAGAAATACTACGGCGGGGACAGCGGCATGGGTGGCCCGTCGTATGACCGTTCGCGGCCCGATTGCCATTACGATCGCAGCACCGGAAGCTGCCAGCACTAGACGCGATGCGCGCGGCGGCAGGTAAGGCCCTGCTGCCGCGCCACCACTCGGACGCCCATCACTCGGGCGCGAGCCTGACCTGCGCTTCGCGCCACTGGCTGTATTTGTCGGGGGGGAGCTTGTAGGGCGCGCAGCGCGCGACCGCCGCGAGCGCATTCTTGGCCGCCGTCATGCCGAGCGCGCTGGCTGAAAATTCAAGCAGCACCGGATGCGCTGCGACGGCGCCGCTGCGATCGAGCCGCACGTTGAGCACGACCGTGACCTGATGCGCGTTCGTCCAGCCGGTGGGA
>CAYOUO010000287.1:0-7575 GCA_964407155.1 uncultured Hyphomicrobiales bacterium
AACGAACGGCTGGCCGACGTGATACTTGAAAGCCATCGCAGCAATGGTCGGCATCTTCGCGATCAGGCGGAGACTTGCGATCATGCGCTGCTGCGGATCGGAGATGTCGGTTGAATCGTGGTAGAACGCCGAGAGCGCGCCCACCACGCCGCACATGATCGCCATCGGGTGCGCGTCGCGGCGAAAGCCGCTGAAGAAGCGGCCCATCTGCTCGTGCACCATCGTGTGGTGCGTCACGCGCTGGTCGAAGTCGGCCTTCTGGACGCCGGTCGGCAGTTCGCCGTAAAGCAGCAGGTAGCAGGTCTCGAGAAAATCGCCGTGCTCGGCGAGCTGCTCGATCGGGTAGCCGCGATAGAGCAGAATGCCCTCGTCGCCGTCGATGTAGGTGATCTTGGATTCACAGGCCGCGGTCGATGTGAAGCCCGGGTCGTAGGTGAAATGCTTGGTTTCGCCGTAAAGCTTGCCGATGTCGAAAACGTCAGGGCCGACCGTGCCTTTCCTGACTTCGAAATCCCAGGATTTGTCGCCGAGCGTCAGTTTTGCTGTTTCTGTCATCGGCGTTTTATGGTCTTCGATCCTGCTCACGTTGGCCATGAACGACAGCCTCTCTTCGCAAATTTACAGATATATCGATTGCATCCGCATTCTATTTGTTGCGTCGCAACAAGTCTACGCATTGTGCCGCCGAATGCAGGGCTTTCCGCGGCTGAAATAGGGCGCGGAAATCCGCGCTCAATGGCCGAAATTGTCCCGCTTGGCGGGCCGCGGCCGCCCGCCTGAGTGGAAACCTGACGCGAAATTCAGCCGGCGCAGTCGGCGATGCGGCCCAGACTCTCCTCGCGTCCAAGCAGTGCCAGCACCTCGAAGATGCCCGGCGAGGCGGCGCGCCCGGTCAACGCAGCCCGCAGCGGTTGCGCCACCGTGCCGAGCTTCAGCTTTTCGCCTTCCGCAAAGGCCTTCACGGCCGCCTCGAGATCCGTCTCGGCCCAGGTCGAAACCGCCGAAATCGCCGGCAACAGCCGCTTCAGGACATTGCGTCCGGCATCGTTCAGCAGCGCCGAAGCCGCGGCGTCCGGTGTGAGCGGCCGCATCGCGACGATGAAATGTGCCGCCTCGATGAGATCGGTCAACGTCTTCGCCCGGTCCTTCAGGAGCGGCAGCGCCGCCTTGAAAATCGCCAGCCGCCGCTCGTCCAGTCTCGTCTTGAACGCCTCGCCACCGGGCAGATGCGGCAATGTCTGAAGCAAGGTCGCGATCAGGCTGTCATCGTCCCGCTGGCGCAGGTAGTGCGCGTTGATGCTGGCGAGCTTGGCAAAATCGAAGCGCGCCGGAGCCCGGTTGATCTCGGGCAGGTCGAACCAGGCGATCTGTTCCGCGGTCGACATGATCTCGTCGTCGCCATGCGACCAGCCGAGCCTGACCAGATAGTTCAGCATCGCCTCCGGCAGATAGCCCATCGCGCGGTAGGCATCGACGCCGAGCGCGCCGTGGCGTTTGGAAAGCTTTGCCCCATCCGGCCCGTGAATGAGCGGGATATGCGCCATCTCGGGCACGGGCCAGCCCATCGCCTCATAAAGGATTTTCTGCCGTCCGGCGTTGGTGAGATGATCGTCACCGCGGATGATGTGCGTGACGCCCATGTCATGATCGTCGACCACGACGGCGTGCATGTAGGTCGGCGTTCCATCCGAGCGCAGGATGATGAAATCGTCGAGATCGGCGTTCGGGAAGGCGACGCGACCCTGCACGCGATCCTCGATCACGGTCTCGCCGTCGAGTGGCGCCTTGATGCGCACCACCGAAGGCGTGCCGACCGGAGCGTCTTCGGGATCGGCGTCGCGCCACTTGCCGCTGTAGCGCAGCGACCTGCCTTCCGCACGCGCCTTGGCGCGCATGTCGTTGAGTTCCGCCGGCGTCTCGTAGGCGCGATAGGCCTTGCCGGCGGCGAGCAGCTGCTCCGCCACCTCGCGGTGCCGGTCGGCGCGCGCGAACTGATAGATCGGCTCGCCGTCCCACGTGAGCCCGAGCCAGGTCAGGCCGTCGAGGATCGCGGCAATCGCCGCGTCGGTCGAGCGCTCGCGGTCGGTATCCTCGATCCTGAGCAGCATCTTCCCGCTGGTGTGATGCGCATATAGCCAGTTGAACAGCGCCGTCCGCGCGCCGCCGATGTGCAGGTAGCCGGTGGGCGAGGGGGCAAAGCGGGTGACGACGGGTGCGGGCATCGGACTCCGGACGACGCGGTATCGGCGTGGCCCGGCCATTTATCACAGGCCGGCTATGTCGCGAAGCGGCTTGGCCTTTTCCTCCCGATTTGGCAGATAGGCGCGGAAAGGCGCCGTGGCAGCCGATTGCCGTCGGCAAGGAAAGCTCGACCTGATGACCGATAATACAGCCGCGCGGGAAGCCGGGCAGGACTTCATCCGCGACATCGTCCGCGACGACCTCGAGGCCGGCCGTACCGGGACGGTCGTTACCCGCTTTCCGCCTGAGCCCAACGGCTACCTGCACATCGGCCACGCCAAGTCGATCTGCCTGAATTTTGGCCTCGCGGAGGAATTCGGCGGCCACTGCGCGCTGCGCTTCGACGATACCAATCCGGCGAAGGAAGAGCAGGAGTACATCGACGCCATCGAGCGCGATGTGCGCTGGCTGGGCTTCGAGTGGGGCCCGCACCTGCACCACGCGTCCGATTATTTCGAGCAGCTCTATGGCTGGGCCGAGCACCTCATCCGTGCCGGCAAGGCCTATGTCGATGACCAGACCCACGAGGAGATGCGCCTCAACCGCGGCACCCTGACCGAGCCGGGCAGGAACAGCCCGTTTCGCGATCGCAGCGTCGCGGAGAATCTCGATCTGTTTCACCGCATGCGCGCCGGCGAGTTCCCGAACGGCAAGCGCGTGCTGCGCGCAAAGATCGACATGGCCGCCGGGAATATCAATCTCCGCGACCCGGTCATGTACCGCATCCTGCACGCGCCGCACCCGCGCACCGGAACGGCGTGGAAGATCTATCCGAGCTACGATTTCGCCCACGGACAGTCGGACGCGATCGAGGGCGTCACCCACTCGATCTGTACGCTGGAATTCGCCGACCATCGCCCGCTTTACGACTGGTTCATCGAGAACCTGCCGGTGCCGTCGCGTCCGCGGCAATACGAGTTCGCGCGTCTGAACCTCACCCATACCGTGCTGTCCAAGCGGGTGCTGACCGAGCTGGTGCGCAGTAGCGCCGTCAGCGGCTGGGACGATCCGCGCATGCCGACCATTGCCGGCATGCGCCGTCGCGGGGTTCCGCCGGAAGCGCTGCGCGAATTCGTGAAGCGCATCGGCGTGGCGCGCGCCGACAGCCTCGTCGACGTCGCCGTTCTCGATCATGCCGTCCGCGACGCGCTGAATGCGAAGGCGGAGCGCCGCATGGCGGTGCTCAAGCCACTCCGCGTCATCGTCGAGAACTATCCGGAAGGCCAGTTCGAGGAGCTTGAGGCGGTCAATAATCCGGAAAATCCGGCCAGCGGCACGCGCAAGGTTCGCTTCGGCCGCGAGCTTTGCGTCGAGCGCGACGATTTCATGGAAGTGCCGGCGAAGAAGTTCTTCCGTCTTTTTCCCGGCAACGAGGTGCGCCTGCGCTACGCGTATTTCGTCCGATGCGTCGGCGTGGAGAAGGACGCCGCCGGCAATGTCACGGCCATCCGCTGCACCTACGATCCGGCGACGCGCGGCGGCAACGCGCCGCCCGATGGCCGCAAGGTCAAGACGACGCTCCACTGGGTTTCGGCCGCCGATGCGATCAGGGGCGAGGTGCGTCTGGTCAATCCGCTCTTCCTCAACGCGACCCCGGATGTCGCGACATTCACCACCGAGCTCAACCCGAACTCGCTCGAGGTGATCGCCGACGCGATGCTGGAGCCCGCCATCGCCACTGCCGGCGACGCGCCGATGCAGTTCGAGCGGCTGGGCTATTTCCGCCGCGACCCAGATTCGGCCCCTGGGCGGCCGGTCTTCAACCGTACCGTCTCGCTTCGTGATACATTCACGCGCACGCTCGCCGAAGGGGACAAGGCGGGCGCCTGACAGGGCGCGGGCAGGGGCATGGGCGAAGGCGCCGGGGAAAAGCCGGCAGCACGAACGCGTGAAGCGAGCCGCGTGGCGCGGATGCCGCCGCGCTGGCGCATTCCCGCCGTGCCGCCGTTCCGCATCTGGCCGGCGCGCGCCGCTGCCTTCGGCATATCGCTCCGGTTCGCCTTCGAACGCGAGCTCGAGCACGGTCGCGGCTTCCTCTGGCTTCCCGTTCTTTTCGGCATGGGCATCGCTGCCTATTTTGCGCTGCCCCGCGAGCCTTCGCTGCCTGCGCTTGCGCTCGCCGCCGCTGCCGCTGTTGCTGCTGCGTGGGCGCGGCGCAGCGCCGTCGCCTCCTTCCGCATCGCCATTGCCTGTGCCACGCTCCTTGCGGGCCTCGCAGTGGCCAAGCTGCGCACCGACCTTGCGCTGGCACCAGTCATCCCCGGTGAGCGGACGGTCAGTCTCACCGGCTGGATCATCAGCGAGGAAGAGGCGCCGAACGGCGGCCGCCGCCTCGTTGTCCGCATCGCCTCGATGGACGGCGTTGCGCCACGCGACGTCCCGGTCAATGTCCAGGTCACGGTGCGCGCCCGCGCCAACGCGCTTACCGCCGGCGACGCCATCGCGCTGAAGGCGCGCCTCGCGCCGCCATCCGGCCCGGCAATTCCCGGCGGCTACGATTTCAGCTTCGCACCGTTCTACGCGCGCGTCGGCGCGGTCGGCTTCGCCTATGGCGGCGCGCACCCCGCCACGATCGGCCCGCCGCCCTTCGCCACCCGCATGTACGAGCCGCTCGGGCAGCTTCGCGACGCCATCCGCGGGCGCGTCGAAAGCGCACTGCCGGGCGACTACGGCCACATCGCCGCCGCGCTCATCATGGGCGATCAACGCGGCATCGCCGAGGCCACCCAGGACGACATGCGCGCGTCGGGCCTCGGCCACATCCTCTCCATTTCCGGGCTGCATCTGGCGCTCGTCGCCGGCGCGGTTTTCTGGGTGGTCCGCGCTCTGCTCGCGCTCTCGCCGGCACTGGCGCTGCGCCATCCGATCAAGAAATGGGCCGCCGGCGCTGCGCTTGCCGTCGCCACGCTCTACCTCGGCATCTCCGGCGCGGAAGTTGCGACCGTTCGCTCGTGGGTGATGCTCGTCATCATGCTGGGCGCGGTGCTCCTCGACCGCCGCGCGCTAACGCTGCGCAACGTCGCGCTCGCGGCGCTCCTCATCCTCGCCTTCAGCCCGGAGAGCCTGCTCTCGATCAGCTTCCAGATGTCGTTCGCCGCGACCGTCGCCGTCATCGCCACCTACGAGGCGGTTTCGCGCCGCCGACGCCTGCGTCTTGCCGATCTCAGGCCGGAGCGGGGGTGGCTGTCGCGCCTTCGCGAAACGGCGGGCACGCTCCTCGTCGTCTCACTCGCGGCGGGTTTTGCGGTCACGCCGTTTGCCGCGTTCTATTTCCAGCGCGTCGCGCCGCTCAGCGTCATCGCCAATCTGGCGACCGGGCCGGCGATCGATTTCGTCGTCATGCCGATGGCGCTGATCGCCGTCTTTCTGATGCCGTTCGGCATCGAGATCTTCCCGCTCACCGTCATGAAGTGGGGGCTGATGTGGATGACCGCGGTGGCGGCGAAGACCGCCGACTGGACCGCGGGCTTCGGCAATATCGCCATGCCGCCGCTGGCGGCGCTGCTGCTGATGACTGCCGGATTCCTGTGGCTGTCGCTCTGGCGCGAGCGCTGGCGGCTGGCGGGCGTGGTGCCGATCCTGATCGCGCTGCCGCTGAGCGTTCTGCTGCCGCGTCCGGTGGCGCTGGTGAACGAGGACGGCACGGCTGCGGCCGTGCGTGGCGCCGACGGCCGCTTCAGTCTGGTCGGGGCAAAGACCGCCGGCTTCGAGAAGGAGCTCTGGCTCCGCGCCGATGCCGACGGCCGCGATCTCACCGATCCCGGCCTCAGCGCGGGCGTCGTCTGCGATACTCTCGGCTGCACGGCGCGCCTCGGCCCGGGAAACGGGACACTCGTCGCCCTCGCCACGCGTCCGGATGCCGTGGAAGAAGATTGCCGGGAGGCCGCGATCGTGATCGCGCGCTTCGACGTGCCAGCCGGGTGCGCGGCTCACGCGCTGGTCATCGACCGCCGTGCGCTTGCCCTTGGTGGCGCCCATGCAGTCTACGCCGATGCCAGCGGCGGCTTCAGCATCGTCACCGCATATCCCGCCGTCCGCCGGCCCTTCATGCCGCCGGTGCGCGCAACGTGGACCGAAGACCCGACCGACCGGGGTCAGTAGCGGCGAAGAAGCCCGACCAGCTTGCCCTGGATGCGGACCCGGTCCGGCCCGAAGATGCGCGTCTCGTAGGCCGGGTTGGCCGCTTCCAGCGCGATCGAGGCGCCGCGCTTGCGCAGCCGCTTCAGCGTCGCCTCTTCCTCATCGACCAGCGCCACCACGATGTCACCGGTATCGGCTGTGTCGCCGCGGCGGATGAGAACCGTGTCGCCATCGAAAATGCCGGCCTCGATCATCGAATCGCCACGCACCTCAAGTGCGAAATGCTCGCCGGGCGAAAGCATGTCCGGCGGCACGCCGATGGTGTGCGTCTGCGTCTGGATCGCCTCGATGGGCACACCGGCGGCGATGCGGCCCATCATCGGAACGAGGATCGGCTCGTTGTTGTTGGCCGACTGCTGGGTTGCGCGCACCTTGCCGAGGTTGCCCTCGATGACGTTGGGCGAGAAGCCGCGCCGGGGCTGCGCCGGCGCCGCTGCGCGCTGCAGCGTCTCCGGCAGGCGCACGACCTCGATCGCGCGCGCCCGGTTCGGCAGCCGGCGAATGAAGCCGCGCTCCTCCAGCGCCTTGATCAACCGGTGAATGCCCGACTTGGAGCGCAGGTCGAGCGCGTCTTTCATCTCGTCGAAGGAGGGCGGGATGCCCGTCTCCTTCACGCGGTCGTTCACGTAGACCAGAAGTTCGTATTGCTTTCGCGTCAGCATTTATCCGTTTCCTGTCTGAAGCCGCCGAGCGGACTCGGGCAGGTACAAAGCAAGAACAGCGTACCCGTTCCTTATGTGTTCTGCAAGCCCTGAAACGAATATATACCCTTCGCGTATGTGACCCGTTTCGGGTAGGTTGCGAATCAACCTACGGAACGCGGGTTACGAGATGGCTAAGGGACGAATTGCAACGCTATGGGCGATTGTTCGGGCGCACCCGATCATCAGCGCGGGGCTTGCCTTTTGGACAATTCTCTGGGGCTTCGCAAGCTTCTACGACATGCTGCGCGGCGAATTGCTGCCAACCGATCTAGCCAATCGGATGCCTACGATTTGGAACATCGGTGCGATACTGGCGGCCACAGTCCCTAACTGGCTTTGGCCGCTCGTTATCGTCGTTGGCTTTGTGTTTCTGGCTCTTGAATTCGCTCACCGAAGGACAACAGTAGTTAGCTTGCCAGCATCAGAGGTAGCGCCCCAACGCGAAACTCCTCAGAGCGCCGAAGTCAGGCGTGACGTTTCTTTGGTGGAA
>CAYOUO010000288.1:0-5036 GCA_964407155.1 uncultured Hyphomicrobiales bacterium
TACGGCGAAGCCCCTCCCGGCAGGTGCGGCGGTATCGGTCGATCTCGCTGCTGCGGGTTTGCCGCCCGATGCCAAACTGGTGTCCAGCGCCCTCGATGGCAACCGGCTGGCGCTCACCTACGAGGACGCGACCGGGAGCGAGGTCCTGATCGTCGATGTGAAATCGGCGACCGTGATCGGCCGCATGATCCTCCGGCGGTAGCCCGCGGCGAGCTGCTTACATTGTCGCAGCCGCGAAACAACGCGCGGCTTGTGCAGTGATCGAGCGCTCGTGGATGGTATGTCAGTTGCGCGGCTTCTCGTCGCCGTTGCGCCACTGGTACTGCCACGTTTCGGTCAGAACCCGCTCGCCATAGGTCAACGTCGCGCTGAGCTCCAGAGGCGCGTCGGAAGCGGGCCGGACATCGAAGGCGAGGCGCCAGGCACCATCGGCATCCACCTTGAAGACCGTCGAACTGACGATCTCACCGCCGACGACGTTGGTCTTGGCATCGATCTTGGTTTCGGGAGGCAGATCGCCAAGGCCACCGCCGGCGAAATCGACCACGAATTTACGCAGGCCGGCTTCATTCTTGATGCCGGATGGGCCGCCCACGCCAGTGCGGGTCGCAATCGCCATTCCGAGCAGATTGTCGGTGCGCTTCAGGTCGCCCCAGGTCAGGCGGTAGGTGACGTCCAGTGAGCCTCCCGCTGCCGCCGGCTGCGCCGGCGTCCAGTAGGCGACGACGTTGTCGTTTTGCTCGAGGTCGCTCGGGATCTCCACGAGCTGGATGTTCCCCTTGCCCCAGTCGCCGTTCGGCTCGACCCGGAGCGACGGCCGGCGCTCGTAGTGCGCCTCTGCGTCCTCGTAATCGGAATAGGCGCGCTGGCGCTGGAGGAGGGCGAACGACTGCGGCGAGTCTTCTGCAAAAAAAGAGTTGGCGAGGCTGACCGGGTTGTTGAGCGCGCGCCAGACTCGTCGCCCGCCGCCGCGCTCGACGATTTCAAGCCCGTCGCTGTCGTGCACCTGCAGGCGGTAGTCGTCGAAGACATAGTGATTGCTTTCGCCGAACAGGAACATCGAGTTCATCGGCGCGATCCCGATCTGCTGAATATCGCTGCGGAAGAAAAAGCGCGCCGTCACGTCGGTTACGGTTTCCTCGCCGGGGGCGATGCGAAACTGGAATGCCCCGGTTACGCTCGGGCCCTCCAGGGTCGCATACAACGTGAGGTCGGTCGCGTTTGGCGCCGGCCGTTCGACGTAGAATTCGGTGAAGAGCGGGAACTCTTCCGGCTTGTCCGTGGCGGTGTTGATGGCGATGCCGCGGGAGCTCAGCCCATAGACGCTGCCCCGGCCGAGCGCGCGGAAATAACTGGCTCCCTGGAAAACCACGACTTCATCGAAGACATCGGGCCGGTTGAGCGGGAAATGGAGGCGAAACCCCGCCACGCCCGCCATCTTGAGATCCCTGAAGTCGGCGGGATCGAGCGGTGGCCGGTATTCGAAGTCCTCACCTGAAAAGACGATCGGATTGGCCCTGCCGCCGTCGACTTCGAACAGGCGAACCGGTGTCTTGAACAGCCACCCCATCTGGAACGTTTCGAGCCGAAACAGCGAGTGGGTATCCGCCCACAGTGCGCGATCGGGGCGAAACGCGATCTGTTTGTATTCGTCGTAGCTGAGCTTGGCGATGATGTCGGGCAGCTCCATCGTCGGCTCGACATATGGACGCGAGGCGGCATCGCGCATGCGATCGATCAGAAGATCGAACGAGAAAGGGATCGTCGCGGTCGGCGAGGGCGCAACGGTTGGCGCTCCGGTATCGGGGCCAGCATTCTCGGCAGCGGCACCGGAAGCGATCGTGATGCCGGCCAGCGCGCCGGGAATGCCGCGAAGCACAGACCGGCGCGTGAACATGTCAGACAAACTCCACCAGGATATTCACTCTGCCGGCTCGGCAACGGCCGTAGGTGGCGCTTGCGGAGCGCTCACGGGCCGCGTCCGCGACGACACGAACGTATAGAACATGGGTACCACGAACAACGTGAAGACGGTGCCGACCGCCATTCCGGCGGCGATGACAAGACCCATCGAGAAGCGCGCCTTGGCGCCGGCGCCGGTCGAGAGGATCAGCGGCATGACGCCGAGCACCATCGCGAACGTCGTCATCAGGATCGGACGCAGACGAATCTTCGCGGCTTCGACAATGGCGTCCCGTCGACTGACGGCGGACTTCTCGCGCAGTTCATTGGCGAACTGCACCATCAGGATGCCGTGCTTGGTGATGAGCCCGACCAGCGTGATCAGGCCGACCTCGCTGTAGATATTCACCGAGGTCAGGCCGAGGTTCAGCGGCACCATCGCGCCAAACATCGAGAGCGGCACGGCCATCATGATGATGAAGGGATCGCGGAAGCTCTCGAACTGCGCGGCGAGAACGAGATAGATGACGATGATGGCAAGGCCGAAGGCGATCAGGAGCGTGTTGCCGGCCTCGATTTCAGTGCGCGACTGCCCGGCGTACTGGATGAAATAGCCCGTGGGCAGCACCTGGGCAGCGATCTGCTGAAGCTGCTGCAGGCCCTGTCCCGTCGTGACGCCGGGACGGGGAAGGGCGGTCAGCGTCGCCGAGTTCAGCTGGTTGAACTGCTCGATCGCCGGTGGCGAGGGAACCGTCTTGAGGGTGACGAGCGACGACAGCGGGACCATCGTGCCCGATTGGTTGCGCACGAAGAATTTCTGCAGACTCTCCGGGTTGAAGCGCTCGGTCTGCGGCACCTGCGGAATGATGTCGTAGGCGCGCGAATCGCGGTCAAACTTGGCGACGTAATTGCCGCCAACCATCAGGGTCAGCGTGTTGCCGATGTCGGCCACTGAGACGCCGAGCGCCGCGGCGCGCAAGCGATCGATGAGCACCTGCACCTGGGGCGTCTCGAACGACAGCGAATCCTGCACGACGATGAACTTGCCCGAGGCCATCGCCTTGTTCTTGATGTCTTCCGCGTAGCCATAGATGCGTTCGGCATCGTTGGTCGATTGAATCACGAAGGAGATGGGCAGGCCGCCGCCCGTTCCCGGCAACGAAGGAATGCCAAAGACAAAGGCCTGGACGCCGGCGACGCCGTTCAGGCGCTGCTGCAGCTCCTGCTGAATCTGCGCCTGCGACCGCTTCCGGTCATCCCACGGCTTGAGCACGATGCCCGAGAAAGCGGAGTTCGGCGTGCTGATACCGGCGATCGAGAAGCGCGCCTCGATCTCGGGAACGTCCTTGATACGTTCCGAAATCGCGTCGACGTATTTCTGCGTGTAGTCCACAGTCGCATATTGCGGCGCGTTGACCACCGCAAAGGCGGCACCCTGATCTTCTTCCGGCGCCAGTTCCGTGGGCGTCTTCAGGAACAGAAAGACGGTCGTCGAAATCAGCACCAGCACGATAATGATCGTGACCGGTCGCACCGCGAGCGAGCCGGCGAGCCGTCTCCCGTACCAGTTGGCAACACCTTCGAAGGTATGGTCGACGAAGCGCTGGAAGCGGCCGCCGCCGGTATTCAGCAACCGCCCCGCCATCATGGGCGACACGGTCAGGGCGATGAAGCCGGAAATGATCACCGAACCTGCAAGGGCAAGCGCGAATTCGCGGAAGAGCGCGCCGGTCACGCCGCTGGTGAAGGCGATAGGCGCGTAGACGGCCGCCAGCGTGATGGTCATGGCAATGACCGGGCTGGTCAGTTCGCCCATCGCGCTGATCGCCGCGTTGATCGGAGTCTGCCCCTCTTCGATGTGGCGATGGATGTTCTCGACCACCACGATGGCGTTGTCGACGACGAGCCCGATCGCCAGCACCATGGCGAGGAGTGTCAGCAGATTGAGCGAGAAGCCGACCGCCCACAGCATGAAGCAGACGCCGACCAGCGACAGGGGGATTGTCACGATCGGAACCGCCACCGAGCGGAACGAGCCCAGGAACAGCAGAATGACCACCACCACGATCACGGCGGCTTCGAAGATCGTCTTGAACACCTCGTTGATCGACGCGCTGATCGCTTCCGTGGAATCGTAAACGATCTGGATGTGCATGTCGGAAGGGATGTCGCGCTGGATCTGGGCCAGTTCCTTGCGCACGCCTTCGGCAACGCTCAGCGGGTTTGCCTCTGGCGTCTGGAAGACGCCAAGAAAGACGCCTTCCTGCCCGTTGAAGCGGACCTTCACATCGTCCGACTGAGCACCGAGTTCGATGCGCGCGACGTCGCGCAGCCGCACCACGTCGTTGCCGTTCGCCCGGATCGGCAGCATGCCGAAGGTCTCGGGATCCTGCAGCGTGGTCTTGGCCGAGATCTGGTACTGGTAATAATCGTTTCTCGTCGTGCCCGGCGCAGACAGGAAGTTGGACGAATTGATCGCGGCAAGCACGTCGGTCGCCGTGACGTTACGGCTCGCCATCTTCGCCGGATCCATCCACACGCGCATCGCGAACTCGTGGGCGCCAAGGATCGCGGCGTTGGAAACGCCATCGATGGTCGCGAACCGCGGCTGCACGACGCGCGTGAGGTATTCGGTCAACTGCTCGGCGTTCATCGAATCGCTGCGCGCGGCGAGATACATCAGCGCGAACGCGAATCCGGTTCCCTTCTGAATGACGGGATCCTGAATCTCGGTCGGAAGCTGGCTGCGAACCTGCTGGACCTGCGAAATGACTTCGGTGAGCGATTTGTCCGGATCGGCGTTGAGCCGCATGTATACGGACACGGTGGAGAGGCCGAGCGCGCTGCTCGAGGTCACGTAATCGACGCCCTCAGCCGCCGATACCGATGCGGCGATCGTCGAGGTGACGAAGCCCTGCATCACGTCGGCGCTCGCACCCGGATAGGCGGTGGTGATGGTGATCACCGTCTCGTCCACCTGCGGGTACTGGCGGATCGACATGTTGAAAATGCCCTGCGCCCCGAGGAGCAGGATCAGAAAGCTGACGACCGTCGAAAGGACCGGTCGGCGAATGAAGAGCTCGGAGAAGCTCATCCGGATGTCGCCTAATAATCGGTGGGAGTAAACGTGGACA
>CAYOUO010000289.1:0-4062 GCA_964407155.1 uncultured Hyphomicrobiales bacterium
CGTGACTTCCGCGGCAGTGCCGGTAAGGAAGCACTCGCTGAAGGTCGCCAGCTCCTCGGGCATGATCGCCCGCTCCACCACCTGATAGCCGCGCTGGCGGGCGAGCGCGATGACGCTGCGCCGCGTGATGCCGTCGAGGAAGCAGTCGGGCGTCGGCGTGTGGAGCGCGCCGTCCTTGACGAAGAAGATGTTGGCGCCCGTCGCCTCGGCGACGCGGCCACGATAGTCGAGCATCAGCGCGTCGGCGTAGCCCTTCTGCTCCGCCTCATGCTTGGAGATCGTGCAGATCATGTAGAGGCCGCTCGCCTTGGCCTTCGACGGCGCCGTCATCGGGTCGGGGCGGCGATAGCGGGCGATGTCGAGGCGGATGCCTTTCAGGCGCTGCGCCGGATCGAAGTACGACGGCCACTCCCAGACCGCGATGGCGAGGTGAATGCGGTTGTGCTGCGCCGCCACGCCCATCATCTCGCTGCCGCGCCACGCGATCGGCCGGACGTAAGCGTCGGCATGGCCCTGCTTCACGAGCAGCTCGTTGCAGGCCTTGTTGATGACCTCGGCGGAATACGGAATCTCGAACCCCAGCACGCGCGCCGACTCCAGCAGGCGACGCGTGTGCTCGTCGAGGTGATAGATGACGCCGGAATAGGCGCGCTCGCCCTCGAAGACGCCGCTGGCGTAGTGCAGCCCGTGGCTGAGCACGTGAAGCTTCGCGTCCGCCCACGGCACGTATTCGCCATCCATCCAGATGACGCCGGGACGATTGTCAAAGGGCTGGGTTGCCATGATCCGTGTCTCCTCCAAAGCTTCATAAGGCCGGGGTACGCCTGACGGCGCACCGCCTGCCCTCACCGTCTGCCGGTTTCCTTTGGAGCGCGCCGTTTTGCGTCGCATCCCAAACGCCGATATGGTGCCGCGATTCCGCGGAAAGAAACCGGAGGCAGCCGCGCTCGCGGCGTGTTTGTTCCTTCAAGTCTTAGCGGCGAGCTTGAAATCAGGTACCAAACGACCCAAAATATGTCAACATGGCTGACATAAATTTCAAGGACAGCGAAAACAGCGAACGGCGGGGCCGCAGCGGCGGCGCCAGCACGGCCGACGCGGTCTCGGTGAGTGAGCGGCCGGAAATCACCTTCATCGAGCTGCTGTTCTTCGCCTACCGCGATTTCGTTTCCGATCCCGACGCGGCGCTGATCAGCTACGGCTTCGGCCGCGCGCATCATCGCGTCGTGCACTTCGTTGCGCGCCATCCCGGCATCCGGGTCGCCGATCTGCTCGACATCCTGAAGATCACCAAGCAGAGCCTCGGCCGCGTGCTGAAGCAGCTCATCGATACCGGCTTCATCGTGCAGAAGACGGGCTCCCACGACCGGCGGCAGCGCCTGCTCTACCCGACCGACGCCGGCCGGGCGCTGGCGCTGCGCCTCATCGACTTCCAGGCGCGCCGCATCGGCAAGGCGCTCGCCACGCTTTCGCCCGCCGAGCGCGCCGCGGCGGAAGAATTCCTGCGCCTCATCGTCAACGAAGACGAGCGCGCCAAGGTGAACCAACTCATTGAGCACTGACACCACCCTCCAGGTGCCGCCCGGCGCTGCGCCAGGCAACGAGCAGACGCTGGCCGACGACGCGCCGCACCTGCTGGTGATCGACGACGACCGCCGCATTCGCACGCTGCTGTCGCGCTACCTCGGCGGCGAAGGCTTCCGCGTCAGCATTGCCGCCGACGCGGCCGAGGCGCGCCAGCGCCTCGCCGGTCTCGCCTTCGACCTGCTCATTGTCGACGTGATGATGCCAGGTGAGGACGGGCTGTCGCTGGTGAAGAGCCTGCGCCAGACGATGACGGTGCCGATCATGATGCTGACCGCGCGCGCGGAAAGCGCCAGCCGCATCGCCGGACTCGAATCGGGCGCCGACGACTATCTCGCCAAGCCGTTCGAGCCGCGCGAGCTGCTGCTGCGCGTCAATAATCTCCTGAAGCGCGGCGCTCCGCCGGCGCGGCCGCTGATCGAGCAGGTCTCGTTCGGACCCTTCACGTTCAACCGCGAGCGGCTCGAACTGAAACGCGGCGGCGAGATCGTGCGGCTGACCGAGCGCGAGCGGCAGATCATGGCGATCTTCACGGCGACGCCGGGCGAAACCGTGCCGCGCGACAAGCTCATCACGCATGGCGGGCCAAGCGGCGAGCGCACCGTGGACGTGCAGATCAACCGCCTGCGGCGCAAGATCGAGGCCGACCCGGGCGACCCGCTCTACCTGCAGACCGTCCGCGGCATCGGCTACCGCCTCGCCATTGCGGTCTGAGGCGGCGCTGCGATGGCCGCGACTGCCGACGAGCCCGAGGTGACGGAGGCGCCCCCCGGCCGGGCGCGCGAACTCTGGCGGCGCTTCGCCCGGGCGCTCGGCGAGACCATGCCGAAGGGCCTGTTCGCCCGCTCGCTCATCATCATCATCGCGCCGGTGGTGCTGCTTCAGTCGCTGGTCGTGTTCGTCTTCATGGAGCGCAACTGGCAGGACATGACCGAGCGCCTGTCCGAGGCGACGGTCGGCGAGATCGCGGCGCTCGTCGACCTGATCGAGGCCTACCCGCAAAGCAGCATCGAGACGCCGGACTTCAGCGCCATCACCCGTATCGCCGCGACGCGTTTCGGGCTGAACGCCGCGGTGCTGCCGCCCGAGCCGCTGCCACCGCCGGGGCCGCGGCCGTTCTTCTCGCCCCTCGATCGCGTGCTCTCGCGCGAGATCACGCGCGAGATCCGCAAGCCGTTCTGGATCGACACGGTCGGCCGCTCCAATCTGATCGAGGTGCGCATCCAGCTTGCCCACAATGTGCTGCGCGTATTCGCGCCACGCAGCCAGACCTATGCCGCCAACGCGCTGATCTTCATCTCGGCGATGGTCGCCACCAGCGTGATCCTGCTCGCCATCGCCATCGTCTTCCTGCGCAACCAGATCAAGCCGATCCTCATGCTGACCGCCGCCGTGGACGATTTCGGCAAGGGGCGCGCCGTCGCCGACTTCGCGCCGCGCGGGGCGCGCGAAGTGCGCCAGGCCACCATCGCGTTCCACCAGATGCGCGAGCGCGTCGAGCGGCAGATGGACCAGCGCACGGCGATGCTTTCCGGCGTGAGCCATGACCTCCGCACCATTCTCACCCGGCTCCGACTGCAACTCGCGCTGATCGAGGGACCGGAGGAGGACGTGGCGGCACTGCGCGCGGACGTCGACGACATGGACCGCATGCTTGAGGGCTATCTCGCGTTCGCGCGCGGCGACAGCACGGAGGCGGCGGTGGAAACCGACATCGCGGCGATGCTGGACGGTCTCGCCGAGGCGGCGCGAATCTCGGGCTACGACGCCATCGCCTCGTTCTCCGGTCTGCCGCTGGTGACGGTCCGGCCGCAGGGCTTCAAGCGCTGCATCGGCAACCTCGTCAATAATGCCGGCCGCCATGCCGATCACGTCGTCGTGGTCGGCACACACGCCGATGGCGAGCTCACGATCGTGGTCGACGACGACGGCCCGGGAATTCCTTTCGAGGAACAGGAAGCGGTGTTCAAGCCGTTCTACCGGCTCGACGACGCGCGCAACCTCAACGAAAGCGGCACCGGCCTCGGCCTGCCGATCGCGCGCGACATCGCGCGCAGCCACGGCGGCGACATCGCGCTCGGCGAATCGCCGATGGGTGGCCTTCGGGTGACGGTGACGATCCCGGCGTGAGCGGAGAAAAGGAGGCGACGATGGCGACAAGCGGGGCCGCGGTAACCAAGCTCGCGCTGCTCATCGACGGCGACAACGTCAGCGCCACCTACATGCCGCTCATCATGCGCGAAGCGGAAATGATCGGCGTCGTCGGCGTGCGTCGCATTTATGGCCAGTTCAAGAGCGGCAGGATGAAGGCGTGGCTGAAACAGCTCGAGGCCTTCAACCTGACACCGGTCAACGTTTCGCCGCTGACGCGCGGCAAGAACGCGACCGACATGAAGCTGGTCATCGAAGCGATGGACATGCTGAACGGGCGCGGCTTCGACGGCTTTCTGATCGCATCGAGCGACGGGGACTTCACGC
>CAYOUO010000290.1:0-13633 GCA_964407155.1 uncultured Hyphomicrobiales bacterium
GATCATCCGGGTCGATCTCATGCCGAACGCCGATGCTGCGCCGTTTGTCCTGGATCCGGTTCGGCTCGATGCCTGCTGCCATGGCCTGATCACCGTTTTCTCCGAGCTGCGCGCCGAAGAACGGGGCGTCAGCTACCTCCCGGTGCGGCTTGACGAGGCCACCCTGTACCTGCCGGGTGTGGCTCCGCAACAAGCGCTGATCGAGGTGCTGAGCAAGAACGAGCGGGCAATCGTCGCCAATTACACCTTCTTCGGGGCGGACGGAGCGGTCGTTGCGGTGCTGCGCGGCGTCTATTGCCAAGTCGCCCAGATCAAACGCCCGGCCAATCTGGAAACCGCGTCGTTTATCGAACTGCCGCAGCTGATCGACGGCGCCATTCTCGGCAATACCGGTCTGGCGGTGGGGGTCGACGCTATTCTCGGCAGGGCGCGTGCCGCGGGCCTGCTTGGCGAGCCCGCGACATCGCCCAGCGAGGCGGGACTGCTGGTTGAAGGTTGCGCAATGGCGGCCGCCTACGAAATCGCCGTGGCACTCGCGGAGGAGACCACCGTCGATGTCGACGCGTTGATCGGCGGCGGTCGATTGCCGCCGGAATTGCGTGGCTGGTTGGGTGCCGTGCTCGGCAGCCTGGAAGCCGCGGGACTGGCCGAGAACATCGGCGGCCGCTGGACGATGATCGGCGATCCGCTGTTCCCCAGCACCGCTTCCGTCGTCAAGGAACTGGCCAGCGAACACCCGGACTGCGCGGCGGAACTGATGATTGCCGGGGTCTTCTCCGGGCTCGCGGCGCATGCCGTGCAGCATCGGGCGATCCTCGTTCCGGCCGAGACGATCCTGACGCCGACGGTCCTCGATTTTTACGATCTGTCGAGCAAGTCGCTCGCCGAGGCGAGCGACTTCATCGCTCGACTGATCGAGGACGACATCGTCTTGCCGCGAAATCGCTCGGTTCGCGTGCTCCAGCTCGGCCATGGGCCGTTGACGTCTTCGCTGTTGGCCTTGCAGCAAAGGCGCGACATCACATTGACGCTGCTCGAACCCGACCGGCGTCGTTGCGACACGGCGCGGCGAGCCATCGCGGCCAATGGCAACATTGCGTTGGTCGAGCAAGAGAGTGTGGAAGGACTGGGCGAATTCGATCTCGTTGTCGCGGTCGATTGCCTCTACCGGCTACCCGCCACACTTGATCTCGCCGAGCTGAGGAAGGTCATCGCGCCGCGAGGCGTATTGATCGCGGCGGAGACATACCCCTCGGTCTTCCGGGATATGGCCGTCGGTCTTGAGCTCCAGGCGTCCCCGCGGGAAGATCCGGGCTATGCGACCCGTCGCCTTCAGGGCCCGGAGACGTGGCTCGCCAGTCTTGATCACGCCGGCTTCATCAACAATCGTTCGCATGTCCTGCGGGCCGGTTGCGGTTTGTCGTCGCTGATCCTCGCAGAAACGGCGGCGACTATCACTCCGCGGGCGGTCGCGCCGGTGCAGCGGTGCACGATCGTGCTGGCCGAGGCGACCGGCACGGATGCACGGATCGCCGCCGAACTGCTTGAGCAGCTTCGCCGCCAGGAGATCGACGCGGAGATCGTATCTTCTGTTCGGTTCTCCGATCCGGCGCCCGACACGGTCATTCACTTTGTCGGCATGGGCCTGCCTCAGCCGGAAGCGATGGACCTGCTGACCCGGCGGTGCATGGCCATCAAAACCTGTGTCGAGCGCTTTGGCTCGGCGCCCGCCGTCATCTGGCATCTTTATCGTGGTGCCTTGCCAAGTGGTGTCGGGAAGATCGATCCTCTGGCCACGGCGGTTTGGGCTTTTTCGCGAACCGTCGGCAACGAGTTTCCGGCGCTGGACATCCGTCGCGTCGACATCGCGCCGCAATTGGCGCCCAGCATGGTTGCGGCCCGGCTACGCGAGATCATCGTCTCCAACACGCCCGAGACCGAACTGCAGATCGATGAGACCTCGATCCGCGCGGTGCGGGTCGATCGCATCAAACGCGTCCTCGACCGTACACCGCTGCCCCATATCCCGGCGATCCGCCTGCAGCGCCGCCTCTCATCGGGGCAGCGCTTGCAGTGGGAGGTTGGCGAGCGCGTCCGACCGGCGGCAAACGAAGTCGAGATCGCGGTCGAGGCGACCGGGCTCAATTTCCGCGATTTGATGTGGTCGCTGTCGTTGTTGTCCGACGACATCATCGAAGATGGTGTCGCAGGAGCAACGCTTGGTTGCGAATGCGCCGGACGCGTGGTCCAGGTCGGTCCGGGCGTCAGACATCTTCAGCGCGGCGATCGGGTCGTCGCCCTGGGGGGGGCGACATTTGCGACCCACGTCACGGTCGCCGCGGCCTGCGTCGCGAAGCTGCCCGAGACGATCAGCACCGAGGCGGGCGCGACCGTGCCTGTCGCCTTTCTGACGGCGTATTACTCCCTGGTGACCCAGGCGCGGCTGAAGCGTGGCGAATGGGTGCTGATCCATGGCGGCGCCGGGGGCGTGGGCATGGCGGCGGCACAGATCGCCCGCATCTGCGGCGCTAAAATCATCGCCACCGCCGGATCAACGGCGAAGCGAGACCTGTTGACGGCGCTGGGTGCTGACCACGTCCTGGACTCGCGGTCGAACACGTTTGCCGAGGACGTGCGCTCGATCACGGGGGCCGGTGTCGATGTCGTGCTCAACAGCCTCGCGGGAGAGGCGATGGAGCGCGGCATCAGCTGCCTGCGCCCCTTCGGCCGATTTGTCGAGATCGGCAAGCGCGATTACATCTCGAACACGCATATCGGACTGCGGCCGTTCCGCAAAAACCTGACCTATTTTGGCATCGATATCGATCAGTTGATGCTTGGGCAGGGTGATGTCGGCCAAAAGGCGTTCGCACGCGTGATGAAGCAGTTGGAAAACGGCGAGCTGACGCCGTTACCCTATACCGTCTTCAAGGCTGAGGAGATACACGAAGCCTTCCATCTGATGCAGCACTCCGGCCATATCGGGAAGATCGTCGTCACCCCTCCCGGCCCCGAATTGGTGGTGCGACCAACCCGCTCCTTTGCCGTCAATCCGGGTGGCACGCATGTCATCACCGGCGGTTTTGGCGGCTTTGGCTGGGAGGCGGCGAAGTGGCTGGTCGATCACGGCGCTCGCCATTTGGTCCTGCTCGGTCGGCGGGGGGCAGCCGGCGAAGAAGCCAAAGCCGGCCTGGCGGAGCTGGCCGCGCGGGGCGTGCGCATTTATGCCGAGCCGTGCGACATCGCCGACCGTCGTGCCGTCGAGCGCGTGTTCGAGCACATCCATCAAACCATGCCGCCCGTCGTCGGTGTGCTGCACACCGCGATGGTGCTTGACGACGGCCTGCTCGCGAACCTTGATGAAGACCGCTTTCATCGCGTGCTCGCGCCGAAAGTGATCGGTGCCGACAATCTCGATCAGCTGACGCGCGGCATGCCGCTCGATTATTTCGTGCTGTTCTCGTCGGCGACGACACTGGTCGGCAATCCGGGACAGGGCAATTACGTTGCCGCCAATGCGTATATGGAGGGCATCGCCCGCCGCCGCCGCCAGGAGGGGCTAAAGGCGTTGGCCGTGGGTTGGGGTCCGATCACCGATGTTGGCGTGTTGGCGCGCTCGGAGCGCTTGCGCGCCCGGTTCCAAAAGCTCATCGGCGTTCGCGGGATGCGCGCGCGCGATGCGCTCGACCTCATGGCGCGCGCACTGGAACAGCCGCAAACGGCAAACCTCGCGGTCATGACGATCTCGCCGACGGAAGGCATCTTCACGGCGGACCGTCTGCCGGTGCTCGCCTCCCCCACTTATGCCAGCATGGTGCGCGGGGATCAGGCGGAGCCCGGAAGGCTTGCGCACAATGTGGATTTGTATGCGCTGGCGCGCACGGAGGGGATCGAGAGCGTTCAACGAACGCTTACCGACATCATCGTCGTCCAGCTCGCGCATATCCTTCACGCACGCGAGGAGGATATTCCGCGCGTGCGGCCGCTCTCCGAGATCGGCGTCGACTCGCTGATGGCGATCGAGGTGGCGATGAACCTCGAGGAGACCATCGGCATCCACATGTCGCTCACCAGCACGATCGGCAATCTCACGGTTGGCGGCTTGGCAAACGAGTTGATCGCCCAGCTCGACCTCGAACGCGGCGATACCGTGGCCAAATCGTTCGCCGAACAGCACGTCCAAAGTGTGGGGCCCGAACAGATCGCCATCCTGGCGGAAATCGTCAACGAGGCCGAAGGGTCGAGGGGAAGGGCACTCCATTGATCCGCAAAGCGACCCACCTTGGCGAGGGCGCGCGGGAGCGCTTGTTAAGCCGGGTGGGCTCGGTCCAGCAGACACCGCGGCCGCGGCTTGAGCTACCGCAGCCGCCGGAGCCTCAACCACGGAAATCGCGCACCGATTTCGGGAGCTTGCCGGGGTACGAAGAGCTGCGGCTGATGCGGGCCGCCGGGGGTAAATTTGGCGTCCACAGCCCCTATTTCCGGCTTCATGAGGGGCGGGCGGCGGCGTACACCGAGATCGCCGGAAAGCGTCTGCTCAATTTTTCGTCCTACGACTACCTGGGACTGAACGGCCATCCCGAGGTCGTCGAGGCTGCCAAGGCGGCGATCGAGCGCTACGGGGTCTCCGCCTCGGCGAGCCGGCTGGTTGCCGGCGAACGGCCGGCGCATCTGAGCCTCGAACGCGCGCTGGCGGCGCATTACGGTGTCGACGATGCCGTCGCCATGGTCAGCGGTTACGCCACCAATCTCGGGGTGATCGGCGCGTTGGTGGGTGCCAAGGATTTGCTCATCCTCGATTCGCTGGTCCATAACAGCGCGGTGATGGGTGGGGTGCTGTCGCATGCGGCGCGGCGTAATTTCCCGCACAACGACCTCGACCAGCTCGATAAACTGCTGACCTCGATCCGCGATCGCTACGAGCGGGTGCTGATCGTGGTCGAGGGCCTCTACAGCATGGACGGCGACTACCCCGACCTGCCGCGGCTTATCGAGATCAAGCGCCGGCACGACGCCTGGCTGATGATCGACGAGGCGCATGCGCTGGGGGTGTTGGGGCCGCGCGGTTACGGTGTTGCCGAGCATTTCGCTGTCGACGGCCGAGACGTCGATATCTGGATGGGGACATTGTCAAAGACCTTGGCCGGTTGCGGCGGGTTCATCGCCGGCAGTGCCGATCTGGTCGATTTCGTCAAGCATCTGGTCGGCGTCTTTGTGTATAGCGTCGGCATGCCGCCGGTGATCGCGGCGGCGGCGGACAAGGCGCTCGAAATCATGCATCGCGAGCCCGCGCGCGTGGCGCGGCTGCAGTACAACGGCGACTATTTCCGGCGGATGGCGACCGAACGCGGGCTCGACACCGGCAATGGCGCCGGGACCGCCGTTTGCCCGGTCATCGTGGGCGATTCGTTGGTGGCGATGATGCTGTCGCAGCGCCTCTTGCAGCGCGGCGTCAACGTCCAGCCGGTGGCTTACCCGGCGGTGCCGGCAAAAACCTCCCGCCTGCGCTTCTTCCTCAGCGCCGTGCATGACGAAAGCGACATGGCGGCGGCGATCGACATGACCTTGGACGAAGTGTCTCGCGTGCGAGACGAACTGCGCTCGGTGAAAGCGGTAAGCTAGTTTCCGCGTGCTGATTATTCGTCGACCGAATTGATGCGCATCAATTGGCGGTACTGGCGCCGCGTCTGGCGCACGGCTCAGCGGGTCGCGGGAACCATCGACTCGCCCGCCTACTCGGAGTTTTCCGGGGTTTTTCCGCTCCATTACCCCCGGCTCGACATCGAGTTGGACGCGACACCGGACCAGTTGTCTAGCATGCTGCTGGCCATCGAACGGTCCTGGTCCAAGATGGGTGAGGACTGGCCGCATTTCTCGGTGCTGTCGGAAGAGCAATACCTGCCGGGAAACCTCGCCGGCTCGCTCGATCAGTTCTGGGCCATTGGCCGGGGCGAGGCGGACCTCGCCGTGTCCTTGCTCCGCCAGTTGGATTTTGGCGATCCGGCCGAAAAGACGTGCGTCGAATATGGCTGCGGTGTCGGCCGCGTCACAATTCCGCTCGCCGCCCGGTTCGGGGAAGTTCATGCCTACGACATTTCGGCGAGCCACCTCGCACTCGCCCGCCAGCGCGCGGAGACGATGCGCGCCGCGAACATCGGCTTTCACCACCGCGGCAGCGGTCTATTGGAGCCGCTGGCGCCGTGCGATTTTTTCTACTCGCGCCTGGTTTTTCAGCATAACCCGCCGCCGGTGATGCGCGAGCTGGTGCGGCTCGCTCTCGCATCTTTGCGGCCGGGCGGCGTGGCGATTTTCGAGATCCCGGTCTACCTGGCGGGGTACCGGTTCCACATCGACGACTATCTCGACAACCCGCCACCGGAACGCATGCAAATGCACTGCCTGCCGCAGCGCGAGATATTCTCCCTGATCTCGCAGGCCGGCTGTTTCCTGCTCGAGGTCCGCGAGGATCGGACGATCGAGATCCGTCGGGAGTGCCTGGGCAATTTTTTCGTGATCGGGAGACCGGCCGCCTGATGGCTGGGCCGATCCGGCTATGGCAAAGCTTCGCGCTCTGCCTCGCCATGCTGGCTGTTTGGGCTGCGACAACGCGGCCGAGCGCGCCGCAGCCTACGGGTCTCTCCGATGGCGAGATGTTGGAATATCTCGTGCAGTCAGGGTGCATGGACGATCAGGGACGGCTTACCGATCGGCTTGCCACGGACCCCGATTGCGGCAACCGTCGGCTGTTGCGCGAGGATGATCCCCTGCCCTGGCGCAAGCACGATTGGGGCGGCGTCGGCGGCCCGGCGGCGGGCTGGCAGGCAAGCGATGCGGTGCTGGCCGAGCGAAGCGGCGTCTCTTTTGTTGACCAGACGTTCGATTTCGGCGCGCCGGCGGCGGGTAATGACGGCCGCCCGGATGCTTTCCAGCGGTTCGATGCGAATGACGGCGGCGACGCCATCATGATCATCGGCGATACCGCGAGCGCTTTTCTGACCCAGGACGGCGGGATCCCGGGCCTGCAATGGTTTATCGGCCCGGGCTGCAGCCAGGCTGGGCGAGGCCGATACGTGTCCTGGGTGCTGTTCAAATCCGATGTCGGGGTTGACTGGCGCTCGCTGGTTGCCGAACTCGGTGATCTGTCGCGAGATGCCTGCCCCAAGCGCTTCAACCGAGCGTTCACACGCTACCGGCGCGTGACGGAGAAATTTCCCTTTCACCGAGCGGCTGCCGGGGAGGCGCCGCGGCATGCGGACATCTCGTTGCCGACGATCATCGTCGAGCATTTTGATGCCGCCAGTATGGCCCAAGCCCATGCTTTGGAGCGCTTCTACTACGCGCAAGGCTTTGGCAAGCTCCGCTGGGAGGCCTGGGTTACCGACAGCGGCAAGTTCACACAAGCCGACACGCTGGCGCGCAGCGGCCGCTGTCCCGGCCTTATCGATGGCACGGCGCCGGCGGCCGGTTGGCGCATGGTGGATTGCCGGATGTGGACCAACATCGTTGCCGATCCGGCCCGAGCCGGCTGGCGGGTGCGCGACTTCGGCTGGCCGCCGCTCGATCTTGCATTGCAATAATGGCCCGATCGCCGCTACTTCGGCGTCGGATCGGGGAAAACTGGGCTGCATCAATGCCGAAGACCATCGTCATTACCGGGGCCTCGAGCGGGATCGGCGAGGCGCTGGCACGACGCTACGCACGCGAAGGCGCCCGTCTCGGCCTTCTCGGGCGCAGCGACGCGCGCCTTCGGCGAGTGGCGGACGAATGCCGTCGCCTGGGTTCGGATGTCGAGGCGGTGACCATCGATGTGCGCGCGCGGGCGGAGATGTTTGCCTGGTTGGAGCAATTCGATGCCGCGCACCCGGTGGACCTGCTGTTCGCCAATGCCGGCGTCATGGCGGGCCGCCCGGCCGACGGGGTCATGGAAACCGTCGAGGCGAGCTATGCGCTCGTCGAGACCAACGTTCTGGGCACGCTGAACACGATCCACCCGCTGCTGCCGCACATGATGGCGCGCAGGGCCGGTCAGATCGCGGTCGTCAGCTCGATTGCCGGTTTCATCCCGTTGCCGGACGCGCCGAGCTACGGCGCGAGCAAGGCGGCGACGTTGAATTACGGGCTCGCCTTGCGTGGCCTGCTCGACGAGCACGGGATCAAGGTCAGCGTCATCTGCCCCGGTTACGTCCGTACGCCGATGATGGCGCAAGAGTCCGGGCATAAGCCCGGGGTCATGGAGCCGGCGGCCGCGGTCGAGCTGATCCTGCGCGGCCTCGCCCGCAACAAGCCGGTCATCACCTTTCCGTTCGGGTTCTCGCTGATGACGCGGATCGGCGGGCTGCTGCCCGACGGGCTGCGGCGGCGGACGCAACACCCCTACCGCTTCACCGTGGCGGAGCGATCGCCAAGCGAGTGAGAATTACAAGGCGCTGAACACAAGCACGGCGTTGAGCCCGCCAAAGGCAAAGGAATTGGAAAGGGCGTGGGCGGCCTGCTGCTGCCGGGCGATATTTGGGATGACGTCGAGGTCGCAGGCAGGGTCCGGCTCCTCGAAATTGGCGGTCGGCGGCAGGATGCCGTGATGCAGGGCGAGGGCGGTCGCCGCCGCTTCTAGCGCGCCGGCCGCCCCCAGGCCGTGACCAAGCACCGCCTTGCATGACGAGACCGCGAGGCGCTTGGCGTGCTCGCCAAAGACGGCGCGGATCGCGGCGGTTTCGGTCGCGTCGTTCAGCGCGGTGCCGGTGCCGTGCGCATTGATGTAATCGATCGCGTCGACCGGCAGCCCGGCGTCGGCGAGGGCAGCGCGCATCGCCGCGGCCTCGCCCTCGGCATCGGGCGCGGTGACATCCGCGGCGTCGGCGGTCATCCCATAGCCGCGCAACTCGGCGTACGTCCGGGCGCCGCGGGCACGGGCGGCATCGAGGGTTTCGAGCACCAGGATGGCCGCTCCTTCGCCGAGCACGAGACCGGAACGCGTGCGGGAAAACGGCCGGCAGGTATCGTTGCTCAGCACGCGGAGCGCTTCCCAGCCCTTGATCGTGCCCACCGCGAGGCAGGCTTCCACACCGCCCGCGAGCGCCATGGGCACGCGGCCGGTGCGTACCATGTCGAGCGCCACGCCCAAAGCATGCGTCCCTGAGGCGCAGGCGCTCGCGATGGTAAAGGTCGGTCCGCGGATCCCCAGGTCCATGCTGATATGGCTCGACGCCGAATTGACCATCAGCCGGGGGATTGTGAACGGATGCAGGCGGGCGGCGTTTTCGCCGTAAAGCCGGTGATAGGCCTCGTCCTGGCTCAATTGCCCGCCGACACCGGTGCCGATGATCGCCGCCGTGCGGCGAGCGAGGTTTTCGTCCAGCACCAGTCCGGCATCGGCCAGCGCGCTGCGCGCGGCGACCACGCCGAATTGCGCGACCCGATCCATCAGCGCGATGGCGCGCGCCGTGAAATGGGCCTCGGGCCGGTAGTCTCGGACTTCGGCCGCGATCCGCGCCGTGAGGCGTTCAGTCGGGATGGTGGTGATCGGGCCGATACCCGAACGCCCCTGGACAAGCGCATCCCAGAACGATTGGAGCTCGCACCCTACCGGCGAAACGACGCCGATACCGGTGATGACGACGCGGTTCATGTGGTCTTGGATTGGCCGATCATGCGCTCCACGCCTTCGACGATCGAGCCGATCGTGGCGAACTCAAGCCGGGATCCGGCATCGGCGTTCGCCGGAATCTCGATGCCGAAGCGCTCCTCGATCTCGAACACGATCTCGATCAGGTCGAGCGATTGCACCTGGATGTCTTCCAGCCTGGTATCCGCGGTCAGGGTCGCGGCATCGATCGAGCAATGCTTGGCGATGATTTCCGAAATAGCGTGGAAGACGTCCGTCATTGAGGCGCCGATGGTTGCAGGAGTTCGCGCCGGCGACCGGCAGCAGTGCGGTGCCCGGCCAAAGATACTCCGCGCCGGGTTCGACCAAAAGGCAGATCGCGCAACGGGCACCGGCCGGCGCCAATGCCTCAGCCGTCGAGCTCAAGGTCCAGCGCGTAATACCATTGATCGAAGTGCTCCCGGACGACCGGTTCGATGACCGCGTTGATCCGGGCGATGTTGTGCATCAGCGCGTCATCGCCATGGTCGCGGACGAGCGAGACCGGCGGCAGAAAGGTCACCTTGAAGCGGGCGCTGTCGCCGAGCCGCACACAGTAGGCGGGAATAACCTCGGCGCCCGTGCGCGCGGCGAGGCGAGCGACAAAGGCGATGTTGCCCGCAGGCTTCAGCTGGCGGCCGAAGGCAGGGGCGTAGACGTGGTCGTCGATGCATTCGTCGATAAAGACGACGAACGGCCCTCGCTTCGCCTTAAGCTCGGCGAGCGCCGCGCGCATCGCACGCGGGCCGTCGCCGGGGTAGAGGATCGCGCCGTAACGCTCGCGTGCCTTGACCGCGATCCGCGTGTCGAAGCGGTTCTCCAGCGGCCAATAGATGCCTGATCCCGGATGGCCGACGCGAATGCCGACGACGGGGATCGTCTCCCAATTGCCAAGGTGCACGCAAGCCACCAGGATAGGCTTGCCGGCGGCGCGCACCGCGTCCATGTGCTCGACCCCGATGGCCTCGATCCGGCCTGCATCCCACAACCGGTGAAGCACCGAGAACTCGCACATCGTCCGGCTGACCGAGCGCCACAGCCGCCGCATCGCCGCGTCGGTCGACGACGGATCGCTGTCCTCCGGCCGCAGCCGGCGCCAGTTGCGCCGCGCGCGCGCATCGCTGACCGGGAAACGCTTTGCCGAGAACGGGCTGATAAAGGCGCCGAAGGCCGAGCAACCGTCGATCGAGAGCAGCTTGAGGCTCTCATGGATCGTGGTGTTGAGGAGCCCCATCGCCGGGTCGAGCATCCAATACTGCACGAACTGACGCAGGCGATTTCGGCGATCGGCAACCATTGTCTTCCATAGCGGCTCGGCCACGTCATACCCTAGATTGGCACGTCGAATGAAGCGGGCACGCGACGGGGCGCCACGAGACGGGCCGAGGAAACGGGGTTTTGGACACGGGGGAGCGAGTCGCGCCGGCAGAGAGCCGCCTGCGCCGTCACAACGAAGGTATTTTACAGGCTCTGGAACGCCCCGCCTTGCGATGGCTCTCGACGGCGATGCCGGACTGGATCACGCCGGACGGGCTGACCGCGCTCGGCCTGCTCGGCAGCGTGATCGCCGCCGCGAGCTATGCGCTGGCGCCTTACGACGGCCGGATGCTGTGGGTCTGTTCGGCGGGGATCGCGATCAACTGGTTCGGCGATTCGCTCGACGGCAATGTCGCGCGAGCCCGCGGCATCGAGCGGCCGGCGTATGGTTTCTTTCTCGATAACGCCACCGATGTGCTCGAATACGCGATCTTTGCCGTGGGCATGGGTTTGTCGGGCTATATCCGCTGGGAGCTGGTGCTCGGCAATCTCGCCGTCTTCTACATGATGATGTCATTGGGGTTGATCAAATCGCGGGCGATGAATGTCTTTCAGATTTCGTTCGGCGGCATGGGGCTGACCGAGATCAGGGTCGCCTTCGTGCTGATCAACGCGCTGATGTATTTCGTCCCGCCGACGCCGTTCTCGGTCGGCGGGCTGGTGACGACGTATCCCAATGTGATGTCCGCGGTGTGGATTACGGTGCAGTTCGTCACCTTTCTGGTGGTTACCGTCAAGACGCTCCGGGTCTTGCATGTCCAGGATCCGCCCCGTCGCCGGTCCTGATCATTGCCGAAAGGCGTGGAACACCCTGCGCGAGCGCCCATAGCCGCGGGTTACCGCGATGCGCGGGAAGCCCTCCAGACGCAGCAGTTCCAGCATGCAGGCGATGTTCGGACCCCACCAGTTCGTCGCATCGCCGGCGCGCTCGCGTCCCGGATAAAAGACCATCGCCGGCCGCGGGTTGAGCCGCTTTTCGATCAGAGTTTCGACGACCAGAACCTCGCGCGCCAGCGCCGCCACCTCGCGCAACCCGGCGATCGGATCGCGCAGGTGATAGAACACCCCGAGGAACAGCACGGCGTCGAACCGCCCCAGATGGCTCAACGACAGTTGCGGCGTATCGAGGTCGATATCCTCGGCCTCGATACCGAGCCCGGTAATCTCGTTGACCAGATCGAAAGCCTCGCGCCCCCGGTACTCGGGCGCGTTCCAGGTGAAATGGTCGAGCGCCACAACACGGGCGGCCCCGCGCCGCGCCGCCTCGACCGAAAACCCCCCGTTCCACGCGCCGATGTCCAAGACCGACCGGCCGGTCAGATCGAGCTTGCCAAAGGTGTTGGCGAACTCGCTCGCCATGCGGCGCGGCGACTTCCGGCCGGGAGTGACCAGACCGTTGCCGAGATCGATCGAATGCCACCAGTACTGCCGGGCGATCCGCTCTTCGAGCGAGAGCGGCGACGGAGCGCAACAGCCCGGATCGCCGCCGCTCGCGTCGAGAAGACGCCGCGCCTCGGTCAGCGAGGTATCGCGGCGCAGCGCCTCGGCGAAGTGACGCATGGCGTCCGGGTCGCCGAGCGATCGCTTCAGATGGCCGAGTTGCAGGTGCGCGTCGGCATTGTGGGGAGCCGTGGCGACGGCGCGCCGGTAAGCCGCTTCCGCATCGGCCAGTTGCCCGTTCTCCTTGAGGACATGCCCGTATTGGATCCAGATGGCATCCAGATCGGGGCGCCGGTTCAAAGCCTTGCGGTAGTGGCGCGCCGCGTCGCGCCAATCACGCCGGTCACGCGCCGCATTGCCGCGCATGACCCGATAATCGGCTCGTTCGAACAGACGCCGCCGCATGCCGGCAACCCGCCGATGCAAGCCCGAATAGAGCCGGTAGGCGAGGGTCATTCCTGCCGGATCGCGCTGCTCGGTGCCGGAAAGATGGTGAGGCCGCTCGATGGCAATGATAATCCCCGCTCGCATTCGCGACCCGGCGACGGACTATGGGTGGTGCGGGGCGTTTTGTGAAGATTTCCACCATTCAGGGCGGCTTGCCATGACCCCCAGGCTGCGATGACGGCCCGCGTGATCTTTCACATCGGCCTGGAAAAGACCGGCACGGATTCCTTCCAGCGGTTCTGTCGCGAGCAGGCCGCGCTGCTGCGGCGCCATGCGACCCTCTACCCGACGCGCAGCCTCGCATTCGGCGCGTACAACCACGAGCCGCTCGTCGCCTGCTATCTCGATTACCACGATTTCAGCATCCGCTCCGCCGGGCGGCCGCGCGCGGACGTGTTGCGGTCGCTCATGGCGGAAATCGACGCTGCGGCATTGCCGCAGGTGCTGATCAGCGGCGAGCATTTCTCGTCGCGGTTCCGGCACGCGGAGATCGCCCGACTGGCGGCGGATTTCGCCGGGTTTGCGTGCACCATCGCCGTCGTCGTCAGGGAGCATCGCGCCCGGCTTTATTCTGCCTACAGCCAGGCCGTGCTGAGCGGGCGGGACATGACGCTCGACGCGTATTGCGACGAGGTGTTCGACCCCGCCAACTGGTACATGCGCTACGCGACGACGATCGGTGCGTGGGAGGCCGCATTCGGCCGCGCGAATGTGATGGTGTTTCGTCACGCGCGCGGCCAAGACATCATCCCCGTCTTGGCCGCGGGACTGATTTCACCGGACCTCCCG
>CAYOUO010000291.1:0-6548 GCA_964407155.1 uncultured Hyphomicrobiales bacterium
CCCGGCGCTGGTCGCGGCCTGGAACTGGCTCGCCGCCTGGCCGATCGCCTGGGGCGTGCTGCCCGTGCTCACCGTGCGCGGCTTCGACATGACGGCGCGGGCGATCTTCGCGCTGACCGTCAGCTACTCCGCCTTCCTGTCCGAGATATTCCGTGCCGGCATCGAGGCGGTGCCGAAGGCGCAGGTCGAAGGCGCCTTCGCGCTTGGCCTGTCGCAGGCCACGACGTTCCGCTTCGTCGTCTTTCCGCAGGCGCTCCGCACCGTGCTTCCGCCTCTCGGCAACGATTTCGTGGCGATGATCAAGGATTCGGCGCTGGTGTCGTCGCTCGGCGTGCAGGACATCACGCAGCTCGGCAAGGTCTACTCGTCATCGACGTTTCTGTTCTTCCAGACGTACAACGTCGTGGCGTTCCTCTATCTCGTGATGACGGTCGGCCTCTCGCTCGTCGTGCGCGGGCTCGAGCGGCATCTGAAGCGGCGCGGCTGGACGGGGACGGGTTAGCCCACCACCACGATGTGGAGTTCGCGCGGGCCGTGGGCGCCGCGCACGATCGTCTGCTCGATGTCGGCCGAACGCGACGGCCCGGTGACCAGATTGACGGTGCGCGGCATGGCGCGGCCACGAGCGCCGCGTAGTTTCTGCCACACCGTCTCATAGTCGCCGGCGAGGTCGGCGCGCTGCAGCACCACGACGTGCGTTTCCGGCAGGAAGTTCAGGGTCGTCGGATTGTCGGGGCCTGACAACAGCACCAGCGTCCCGGTCTCGGCCACCGCGGCGAAGGCATGCGACAGCCCGACCAGGTCGTTGCCGTCGCTGGCGCCATGCACCGTCTCGATCTGCGTGCGCGGCCAGGGCAGCGTGTTCAGCCGCACGTCGTCGCCCATGCGCAGTCTGGCCGGCAGGTTGCGGCCGCGCAGGTATGCCGCGATCGCTTCCGGAACGCCGGCGATATCGCCAACGCGGGCAACGGTCGCGCCGACCTTCTCCGCCATGCGCGTGAAGAGCACGAGCTGCGCATCCGGCGAGACGCGTCCGCGCTCGGGAATGACGCCTGCCGGATGCTGCGATATGCGGTGATCGACGGCGGCGTTGCGCATGGGATCCTCGGCGCTGACGTGGAGCGCCCGGCGCACCTTGCCAAGGATGGCATCGCGCGCGGTCATGCGGCCTTCCGTTTCTTTTCGGCCCACAGCTCCTGGAAGGTCTGGCCGGTGGGCGCAGGCAGGTCGCGGAATTTCGTCCATCCGCCGGCGAGCGGCAGATGGCGGAAGCGCCCTTTGCGTCCGCCGAGATTGCCGAGGATGCGCATGGCGAACTTGGTGGCGAATTGATAGAGGCGCGGCCGCTTGGCAAAAAAGGCCCAGACGCCAAGACCGGTCCTGTAGGTCGTCGGCTGGAGATGGCGCTCGAACTCGCGCTCGCGCCAGTGGCGCATCATCCCCGGCAGTGGAATCTTCATCGGGCAGACCGCCTCGCAGCGCCCGCAGAACGTCGAGGCGTTGGGCAGGTTGCTGGCCTTGTCGATGCCGATCAACTGCGGCGTCAGCACCGCGCCCATCGGCCCGGGATAGACCCAGCCGTAAGCGTGGCCGCCGATCTCCTGATAGACCGGGCAGTGGTTCATGCACGCCGCGCAGCGGATGCAGCGCAGCATGTCCTGGAACTCGGTGCCGAGCATGCCCGAGCGGCCGTTGTCCAGAATGACGACGTGGTACTCGGCGGGCCCGTCGGGGTCCTGCCGGCGGCGCGGGCCGGTGGAGAACGTCGTGTAGACCGACATGTCCTGGCCGGTGGCGGAGCGCGCGAGCAGGCGCAGAATCTGGCTGACGTCTTCCAGAGTCGGCACCACCTTCTCGATCGAGGCGAGCACGATGTGCACGCGTGGCAGCGTCTGCGTGAGGTCGCCGTTGCCCTCGTTGGTGACGATGATCGAGGTGCCGGTCTCGGCGACCAGGAAGTTCGCGCCGGTGATGCCGACGTCCGCCTCGAGGAAGCGGCGGCGGAGAATCTGTCGCGCCTCACCGAGCAGCTTGCCCGCGTCGGAGAGATCGCGGCTTTCCGGCAGGTCGGTGTGCAGGCGGCGGAAGTCGGCCTCGACCTGATCCTTGGTGAGATGGACGGCCGGCGCGATGATGTGGCTCGGCGCCTCGTCGCGGATCTGGATGATGTATTCGCCGAGGTCGGTCTCGACCGGCTGGATGCCGTTGGCAGCGAGGTGCTCGTTCAGGCTGATCTCCTCCGAGATCATCGACTTGCCCTTGGTCACCGTGCGCGCGCCGGCGCCGCGGCAGATGTCGAGCACGATGTCGCGTGCTTCCGCCGAAGTTTCCGCCCAGTGCACGACGCCGCCAGCCTCCAGCACCTTCTCCTCGTAGGCTTCGAGGTAGAGGTCGAGGTGCGCCAGCGTGTGGTTCTTGATGGCGCGCGCGGATTCGCGCAGCCGTTCGAACTCGGGCAGCTCGGCAAACGCCTTGGCGCGCTTCTCCACGAAGCCGGCGCGGATGTTGGTGAGCGCCCGCTGCAGGTGGGGGTCGGCCAGCGCCGCGCGGGCGTTCGCCTTGAAGGCGGCGGAGGTGGATTCCATGGCCTAGCCCTCCGCCTCGCCGATCGCCGGCCCGTCTGCCATGCCGGCCAGCACCTCCGCGACGTGGCGCGCCGCGACCGGCCTGCCTTCGCGGCTGAGCTTGCCGGCCATGTTGAGCAGGCAGCCGAGATCGCCGGCGAGCAGAGTGCCGGCGCCGCTTCCGGCGATCGCGGTCGTCTTCTTCTCGACGATCGCATTGGAGATGTCGGCGTACTTGACGCAGAACGTGCCGCCGAAGCCGCAGCAGACATCGGCATCCTTGAGCTCGATCAGCTTTAGCCCATCCACCGATTTCAGCAGCTTCCGCGGCTGTTCCCGCACACCGAGCTCGCGGAGCCCGGAGCAGGAGTCGTGATACGTCACCGACCCTGCGAAATGCGCCGCGACGGCCTTCATGCCCCGGACGTCGACGAGGAAGCTGACCAGTTCGAACACCTTGGCCGAGAATGCCTTGGCGCGCATGCTCCAGGCCTCGTCGGCACCCAGCAGCTCCGGATAGTGAGCCTTCAGCATGCCGGCGCACGACCCGGAAGGCGCGACAACATAGTCATACGTCTCGAAAGTGGCGATCACCTGCCGGGCGATATCGGCCGCGTCACGGCGATCGCCGGAGTTGTAGGCTGGCTGACCGCAGCATGTCTGCGCGGTGGGCACCTCGACGCGGCAGCCTGCCTCTTCGAGCAGCTTGATGGCCGCAAAACCGATATTCGGCCGGAACAGGTCCACGAGGCAGGTGACGAAAAGCCCGACCGATGGCGGTTGTGATACAGTTGCGCTGATTTCTGCCATAGGCCTTTGCGGTGTATTCTATCGGCAATCCGCCCGGATGGCATCCAGCGGCTGACACGGAGTGAAGTCCGCCGCACTATATTCGCCTTGAGCCGGGCAGCAACTGCGCGGTAATCACCATCCATGTCCGCAATCCTCTTCCCGCCGCCCGATGCCGGCATTCTTGCCGAACGGGAGGCGATCGTGTCCGGGCTCCTGTCGATCGTCGGGCGCGCCGGCGTCATCGCGTCCGAGGAGGAACGGCGCGCCTATGAGACGGACGCCCTGACCGCCTACCGGATCGTGCCGCTCGCGGTTGTGCTGCCGGCCTCGACCGACGAGATCGCGGCGGTGCTGAAATTCCTGTCCGGCCGGCGCGTCAAGGTGGTGCCGCGCGGGGCGGGCACGTCGCTCTCCGGCGGTGCGCTCCCCTCCGAGGATTGCGTCGTCATCGGGCTGGCACGGCTCAATCAGGTGCTCGACATCGACTACGGCAACCGCACCGCGCGGGTGCAGGCCGGCGTCACCAACATCAACATCACCAATGCCGTTTCCGGCCGCGGCTTCTTCTATGCCCCGGACCCGTCGAGCCAGCTTGCCTGCACCATCGCCGGCAATATCGCCATGAATTCCGGCGGCGCGCACTGCCTGAAGTACGGTGTCACGACCAACAACGTCCTTGGCGTGCGCATGGTGCTGATCGACGGCACTGTCGTCGACATCGGCGGCGATGCGCTCGATGCGCCGGGGCTCGATCTGCTCGGGCTCATCGTCGGCTCGGAAGGCCAGCTCGGCATTGTGACGGAGGCGACGGTGCGCATCCTGCGCCTGGCGGAAGGCGCGCGGCCGATGCTGATGGGCTTCCCGTCGGCGGCCGCGGCGGGCGGCTGCGTCGCCGCGATTATCGCCTCGGGCATCATCCCGGTCGCGATCGAGTACATGGACCGCCCGGCGATCAAGGTCTGCGAGGCGTTTGCACACGCTGGCTATCCGCTCGATGTGGAGGCGCTGCTTATCATCGAGGTCGAAGGCTCGGAGGCCGAGATCGAGGAGCTGATCGCGCGCATGAAGGCGATCGCCGAGCCCTTCCGTCCGCAGGCGACGCGCGTCTCCCGCTCCGAAGCGGAAAGCCTCGCGATCTGGAAAGGCCGCAAGGCCGCCTTCGGCGCCATGGGCCGTATCGCCGACTATCTCTGCATGGACGGTGTGATCCCGACTGGGCGGCTGCCCGAGGTGCTGACGCGGGTCGGTGAGATCTGCGCCGGCTACGGGCTCGAGGTTGCCAACATTTTCCATGCCGGCGACGGCAACCTGCACCCGCTCATTCTCTTCAATGCCAACGATCCTGCGGAACTCGCCAAGGCCGAGGCCGCCGGCGCCGACATCCTCAAGCTGTGCGTCGAGGTCGGCGGCTGCCTGACCGGCGAGCACGGAGTCGGCATCGAGAAGCGCGACCTCATGCCCTACCAGTATACGGCGGAGGAGCTCGACCTCCAGATGCGGGTGAAGAGCGTGTTCGATCCGCAGTGGCTGCTGAACCCGGCCAAGGTGTTCCCGCTCAAGGGACGTCCGACGGCGGCCTGATGCTGACGCCCGCCGACGAAAATCACCTGGCCGCCATCGTGGCGGAATCCGCGGCGAAGAAGACGCCGCTCGCGGTCGTCGGCGCGGGCACGCGCACGGGGCTCGGCCGGCCGACGCAGACCGCCAACACTCTCTCGACGCTGCTCCTGTCGGGCATCACGCTTTACGAGCCGAGCGAGCTCGTGCTGTCGGCCCGCGCCGGCACTCCGTTGCGCGATGTGGAATCGCTCCTGCGCGGCAACAACCAGCGTCTTTCTTTCGAGCCGATGGATCATCGCGGCATCTACGGCACCAGCGGCGGGCCGACGGTCGGCGCGGTTGCAGCGGCCAATCTGTCCGGTCCGCGGCGCATTCAGGCCGGCGCGGCGCGCGACAGCATGATCGGCCTGCGCGCAGTCACCGGAGTCGGCAAGGTGGTAAGGGCGGGCGGCCGCGTGATGAAGAACGTCACCGGGCTCGATCTGGTGAAGTTTCTCGCTGGCTCCATGGGGACGCTCGCCGTGTTCAGCGAGGTCACCTTCAAGCTTCAGCCGGTGCCCGAGACCGAGGCGACGCTTGCCATCACCGGCCTTCCGGATGATCGCGCGGTGGCTGCGATGTCGGCCGCGCTGGGCTCCCCGTATTCGGTGACCGGTGCGGCGCATGCGCCCGCCGGGGACGGGGAGCCGGCGCGCACGTATCTGAGGCTCGAAGGGTTCGAGAGTTCGGTCAGACATCGCAGCGAACTCCTGCGCGCCGCGATAGCCGGATTCGGTCCCGCCGACGTTCTCTCGCGCGGCACGTCGCAGAGTCTCTGGCTCACGATCCTCGATGTCGACGCGCTCTCGGCGCCGTTCGAGACGCCGCTCTGGCGCATTTCGGTGCCTCCCAGCGCGGGCCCGAAGGTGGTGGCGGAGGTCGGCCGTGCCTTTCCCGCGCGGGTGCTCTACGACTGGGGCGGCGGTCTCGTCTGGATCGCGGGCGGCGATGGCGACGACGCCGGCGCCGCGATTGTGCGGAAGGCGGTTGCCGGAGCCGGAGGCCACGCTACGCTGGTGCGCGCGGACGATCAGGTGCGCAATTCCGTCGCCGTGTACCAGCCGCTTGCCGCGCCGCTGATGGAGCTGACCCGCCGGCTGAAGGCGACCTTCGACCCGGCCGGCATTCTCAACCCCGGGCGCATGTATGCAGGCGTGTGATGCAGACTAATTTCACCCTCGCGCAGCTGGCCGATCCGGAGACGGCGACGGCGGAGAAGATTCTCCGCAGTTGCGTGCACTGTGGCTTCTGCACGGCGACGTGCCCGACGTATGTGCTGCTTGGCGACGAACTCGACAGCCCGCGCGGACGCATCTACCTGATCAAGGACATGCTGGAGGGCGACCGCGCGGCGACGAAGGAGGTCGCCACGCACGTCGATCGCTGCCTGTCGTGCCTGTCGTGCATGACGACCTGTCCCTCGGGCGTCGACTACATGCATCTCGTCGACCACGCCCGCGCCCGCATCGAGGAGACGTACCGCCGCCCGCTTTTCGATCGCCTGACGCGCGCCACCCTCGCCGCCGTACTGCCCTATCCGCGCCGCTTCCGCGCAGCGCTGGTTGCGGCCTTCTTCGCCCGGCCGCTGCGGGG
>CAYOUO010000292.1:0-2747 GCA_964407155.1 uncultured Hyphomicrobiales bacterium
GGGGCGATGGCCCGGCTGGTCGAGCAGGGCAAGGTCAAGCAGCTCGGCCTGTGCGAGGCGAAACCCGAGCGCATCGTCGCGGCGCACAAGGTGCACCCGATCGCCGCCGTGCAGAGCGAGTACTCGCTGCTCTATCCCGAGATCGGCATCGAGACGCGCAAGGTAACGCGCGACCTCGGCATTTCCTTCATCGCCTACGCGCCGCTGGGCCGCAGCCTGCTGGCGGGGGTGGTGCCCGACCTCAACAACCTGGCGCCCGGCGACACGCGCGGCCGCCATCCGCGCTTTGCCGGCGACAATTTCGCCAAGAACCGGGCGCTGGTGGAAGGCGTCGAGGCGATCGCCGCCGACAAGCGCTGCACCGTCGCGCAACTCTGCCTGGCGTGGCTGTTGGCGCAGGGCGAGGACGTGATCCCGATCCCCGGCACCAAGTCGCTCGACCGGCTCAGGGAAAACCTCGGCGCGATGGACATCGCGTTGACCCGGGCCGAGCTCGATGCGATCGCCGAGGTGGTCCCGGTCGGCGCCGCCGCCGGCACCCGCTACCCCGCCGGCGGCATGGCCGGGGTGTTTATCTGAGCATCGCCGCCGACGCTTGTCGGGCCGCAGCGAGGACAAGCGGATGCCTCCTGTCGAGGAAATGGTCACGATCGCCGGGGCGCGGATCCGGTTGCTGCGCGGCGGACCCGCGGGAGCGCCGCCGCTGGTCTTTCTGCATGGCGCCGGCGGTCACACCGGGTGGATGGCGTTTCTCGACGCGCTGTCCGGCGATTATGCGGTCTTTGCCCCGGAGCATCCCGGCTTTGGCCGCTCGGATGACCCGCCCTGGCTCGACGAGGTCGGCGACCTCGCCTATTTCTACCTCGATGTCCTCGACGCGCTGGGGCTCGACCGGGTCCACCTGGTCGGGACGTCGCTCGGCGGATGGATTGCCGCCGAGCTCGCGGTGCGCAATCAGGCGCGGCTCGCCAGTCTGACCCTGGTCGGCGCGGTCGGCATTCTCGCCGGCGGCCAGCCGATCGACGACATTTTCCGCATGCCGGTCGAGGAGAATCTGCGCCGCTTCTATGCAGACCCCGAACGCGCCGCCCGGCGTCTCGGTGACATGGCGAAGATCGACGCGGCGCTTTATGCAAAGGCGCGGTCGACGGTCACCCGCCTCGGCTACCCGCGCTTTTTCAACCCGCATCTGGCCAAGTGGCTGCACCGCATCACCGTCCCCACGCTGCTGATCTACGGCGGCAAGGATGGGCTGGTGCCGCCGCGCTTTGGCGAGGCGTATCGCGACGCGATCCCCGGCGCGCGGCTCGTCGTTCTGGACGATGCCGGCCACGCGCCGTTCGACGAGCAGAAAGACGCGTTTCTGACGGCGTTCGGCGATTTTGCGTCCCCCTTGACCGGCGCCAAGGCCGGCGGTAGCCAGTAGCCGGGTTGTCCGCAAGCGGCAGAACGTCAAGCGCAGCATGGTCGAGCCAGCCGTCATCATCGCCGGCGTGATCTCTGCCGCGACCTGGGTCTATCTGCTGCTGTTCCGCGGCGCGTTCTGGCGGCTCGAACCGCCTGCGCGGGGCGAATCGGCGTTGTCGCCGGTGTCGTCCCGCTCGGTCGTCGCGGTCATTCCGGCACGCGACGAGGCGGAGGTAATTGGCGATGCGGTCGCCTCTCTGCTGGCGCAGGATCATGCCGGGCGGCTCGACCTCGTCATCGTCGACGACCACAGCAGCGACGGCACCGCCGAGGCGGTGCGCGCCGCAGCCCTTGCGGCGGGTGCCGCCGAGCGCGTTACCGTCGTCCGCGCGGCGCCGATGCCGCGCGGGTGGACAGGGAAGCTGTGGGCGGTCCGCCAAGGGACCGCGATCGCGACCGCGAAGAACCCCGATTATCTGCTGCTGACCGACGCCGATATCGTCCACGCGCACGACAATCTGCGGCGGCTGATCATGCGCGCCGAGACCGGCGGCTACGACCTGGTCTCGCTGATGGTGCGGCTGCATTGCCGCGGCGTGCGGGAGCGGCTGCTCGTCCCCGCCTTTGTGTTCTTTTTCTTCAAGCTGTACCCGCCCCGCTGGGTCGCCGACGCCGCGCGGCCGGTCGCCGCTGCCGCGGGCGGCTGCATGTTGTTGCGTACCAGGATGCTGCGGCAAATCGGCGGCATCGACAGCATCCGCGAGGAAATCATCGACGATTGCGCCTTGGCGCGCCGCGTCAAGACGGTGGGGCGGGTATGGCTCGGCATCGCCGACGACACCCGCAGCGTGCGGCCCTACGAGTCCTGGCGCGCCCTGTGGGACATGATCAGCCGCTGCGCCTTTGCCCAGCTCAACTACTCGGCGGGGCTCCTGGCGGCGTTGACCGTGGGGATGGCGGTCACCTATCTGGCGCCGCCGCTGCTGGTGCTGGTCTCGGGCAGCGTGCCGGCAATGGCGCTGGGGGGCGCGGCGTGGCTGGCGATGGCCGCCGCGTTCATGCCGATGCTTCGGCACTATCGCTGTCCCCGGCCGATCGCCCTGCTGCTGCCGGCGATTGCCGCGTTCTACATGGCGGCGACCGTGGCCTCGGCGGTGCAGTTCTGGCGCGGCCGCGGCGGCGCCTGGAAGGGCCGCTTCCAGGCCGCCGCGGCGCGGTAGCTACTCCGCGCGGAATGCCGCGACAAAGCCGGGGCGGCGGCGGTCGACGAAATGGACGAGCGCCGCCGCCAGGCGGCGGAACCCTTCCCACTGGTGGCGCAGATAGCCGCAGCGCACCGC
>CAYOUO010000293.1:0-3098 GCA_964407155.1 uncultured Hyphomicrobiales bacterium
CGGCCGCCGAGCTCGATCGCATCGATGCGCGCCTGCCCGGCGGTCGCGCGCGCGGTCACCACCGCGCGGGCGAAATCGCGCGTCGTGGCGTGCGACGTCAGCGCGGTGCCGCGGCGGCCCTTCCAACCCTTGGCCTCAAGCGCCAGGAACTGCTCGAAGCGCGCCTCGACATCGCCGCGCTCGAGGGCGGCGACGAACTTGACCTCGCCGATCTCGGACAGCCGACGGAGCTGGCGCGCGTATTCCTTGCGCCGGCGGGTGGCGAGGTCATGGCGCGGATCGGGCGCCTTGCCCGCCGCATCGCGCGCGAGCGCGCCGCGCCCATGCGCGTCGAGAATGTCGACCGGCCGGCCGCGCCGATGAGCCGCGTCGATCAGCGCGGTCGCGATGGGACTTTCCATCGGCATGTCCGGCGCGATGAAGGTGAGCCCTTTTGCCTTCGGCGCCAGCCCCTCGAGCAGCGTGGCGACGGCCGGCTCGATAGCCTGGCGATCGACGAGCGGCAGGCCGAGCGGCGCGTAATCGTGCGCCCAGAGCCGCACCGCCGGCGCGATGCGCCCGAGCCGGGCGGAAACGAACGGCGCGAGCGCGGCAACGCGCCCGTCGAGGCCGCGCACAACCGCCAGGGCCGCATCGGGCGCCAGACGCCGCATGGCGGGAATGGCGAAATCGGGATGGAAGAAGACGTTGTCGCCGACGGCGCGCAGCGAGAGCTGCACCCAACGCGGAATGAGGTCCTCGGCATCGGAAGCCGGCACAACGGAGAGGCCGAGCGCCGGCCGGTCGACGGAACGCGACGCGCCCGCGAGCGAACGCGGGGCAAGGCCGGTGAACGCGTCAGCCATGACGCGGCGCCTCGATGGCGGCCGTCGTCAGCCGCAGCGGCCCGAAGGCGGTGAAGATCGAGCAGTGCAGTCCGAGACGCGTGGCGATCAGCGTGTAGAGCGCAGCCGTCTCGACGACGAGCGAGATGGAGACCGCGAACGCCGCGCCGCTCAGTCCATAGCGCGGGATGAGCACGACGTTGAGCGCGACATTGACGACGAACGTCGCGACATAGACCACCGCAGCGATGCCCTGCTGGCCGGCCATGGCGAGCAGGATCTCGGCCGGGCCGATCGAGGCGCGGACGATGATGCCGGCGGCGAGGATGTAGAGCAGCGGATAGCCGCTGCCGAAGCTCGGCCCGAAGAACAGCAGGAGCGGTTTGCCGCAGATGAGCAGGAAGGCAGCGAGCCCGAGCGTCGGCCAGAACGTCCAGTGGATGGTGTCGCGCAGGAAGGCAGCGAGCTGCGTGCGGTCGCCGCTGGCGTAGTACTGCGAGAAGCGCTGCGCGCTGCCCGCCTTGACCGCGTAGTAGACGAAGTGGAGCAGCACCATCGTCTTGGCGGCGGCGTAGTAGATCGCGACCTGGGCCGGCTCGGCGAAATGACCAACCAGCATGATGTCGACGTTGGTGAGGAGATTGAACAGCCCCTCGACCACGAAGATCGGCAACGAGATCGCCACCCACTCGGCGGGCGCGTAGTCGCGCGGGCCATGCGGCACCGCGCGGCGCACGCGGCGCTCGAGCATGAGGAGCTGGCCGACCGAGGTGACGTACGTGGCGGCGATGACCGCCGCCATGCCGGTGATGGCATCCGGCCGCGCCCCGTGATGGACAGCGACCCACATGAAGATGAGCACCAGCACCGGCCGCACGACGTAGGTGGGCCAGAGGCTGAGATCGGCCCAGTTGAACGCGCGCGACAGGCCGTCCTGCAGCTCGGCCAGCGCCATCATCGGCAGCGTGATCGCGCCGAGGAAGAGCGGGATGAGATAGTAGCTCTCGAGATGATCGCCGAAGAAGTAGAGCCCGCCTGCCCCGATGGCGGCGAAGAACGTCGCGGCGACGAAGCCCTGCAGACGGCTGCCGATGATGACGCCGCGCAGGAGACGCACCTCGCCGCGCTCGATGTATTCAGGGACGAAGCGGAGAATGGCCGTCTGGAATCCGAGGCAGGCGAGACCGCCGACCAGAACCGCGCCGACCCAGACGACGACCAGCACGCCGTACTGGAAATCGCCCATCCAGCGCGCGAGCAGAACCTGCGTGAGATAGGCGATGACGCCAGAGAGCACGCGCACGACGAACGAGAACATCGCGATGCGCCGCGAGACGGAGCGGTCATCACCGGAATAAAGGATCGAGTCGGCGATGCCGGCAAAGGGCAAAAGACGCGAGCGCAGGGGCGGCGGGGCAAGCTTCTCGACGCCGGTGACAAACGAGATACGCACGCGAGGGCTCTCCGCATCGAAGCCGCGTGCAGCGTTAACCAAGCTCGCGCCGCACGAACTCTGTGAGAACACCCAATACGGCGCGGGCGCAGCTTTTACAATTTGGCGCGAAGTGCGACTTTCCTAAACCTTAACAGCAGGTTAACCGCGCCGAATAAATCCGCGCCTAACCCGTCTCACGGGCGGAAAAGCCGGCGACCGCGAGCGGATTTTCGATGAGCGCCTGGCGATCCGGCGTGTCGAGGCGTGCCTGGTTCAGGAACGCGTCGAGGTAGCGGGTGAACGCCGCCTCATCGAAATTGCGCGCCGCGACGACGAAGCGGATGCCGAACGTAGCGGCATTCTCGCGCTCGATCATCAGGGGCGGCAGAAAGAACGCGCCGTAGCTTTCGGCGACCATGATGTCGGTGGCACCAACGGCGCCCGCGGCCTTCAGGCGAACGATGCTGTAGCCCCGCAGGATCACGACATACTGGAGGAAGCGTTCGAACTCGGCCGGAGAAAGGGTCGCCGCGCGCTGGACCGCGAACGAGGAGATGCGCGCGGCCACATCAGCGTCTCCGGTCGCGCGATCGCGCTGGCGCGGGACGAGCCACGTCTCAATGTCGCCTGTCTCCGGATCGAAGGGACCGTGTCCCGCGAACGACACCGGCGGCGCACCCTCCGCGTCGAGCACGGCGGCCGCGACGTTGGGCAGCGCGATGCCGATGTCGGCCGCGCGCAGCGCAACAACATCGGCGATCGCGACCTGGCCAGCCACATCCGCACGGGTCTTGAGCGTCGCCGCCGCGTCGGCGCCTGGAACGGCGACGATGCCGTCG
>CAYOUO010000294.1:0-14933 GCA_964407155.1 uncultured Hyphomicrobiales bacterium
TCGGCGGCCAGATCGAGACGGCGACTGCTGCCAGCACCGACTGGCGGCCGGCGGTGACCGAGCACGCGTATGCCAACGGCAACTTCCGCATCATCGGCGTCGCCGACATGGCGCACGCCATCCGCGCCGGCCGGCCGCATCGGGCGAGCGGCGAACTCGCCTTCCACGTGCTGGAGGTGATGGAGGCGTTCGAGCGGTCATCGGAGTCGGCGTCATATGTGACGATAGCGAGCCGCTGTGAGCGGCCGGCGATGCTGCCGGTCGACCTCGCCGACGGCCGGCTCGATTGAGCGCAGTGCAGGGGGAGAAGATGTCGATGAAGGAAGCGTTGGTCGTCTGGGGCGGCTGGGCCGGGCATGAACCCGAGCTCGGCGCCGGCATCGTGCGCGGCATGCTGGAGGAAGAGGGGTTCAAGGTCTACGTCGAGAACACGACCGAGGCCTTCGCCGACCCGGCGCTGAACGAGCTCAGCCTCATCGTGCCGATCTACACGATGTCGAAGATCGAGAAGGAGGAGCTCGACAACCTGACCAGGGCGGTGCAGGGCGGCGTCGGGCTCGCCGGGTATCATGGTGGCATGTGCGACGCCTTCCGCGATGCGGTCGACTATCAGTTCATGTGCGGCGGCCAGTGGGTGGCGCATCCCGGCGGGGTGATCGACTACCGCGTCAACATCGTGAAGCCGGACGATCCGGTGATGGACGGCATCCGCGACTTCGACTACCGCTCGGAGCAGTACTACATGCACGTCGACCCCTCGAACGAGGTGCTGGCGACGACGACGTTTTCCGGAACGTACGCGCCGTGGATCGCGGGCGTGGTCATGCCGGTCGTCTGGAAGCGCCGCCACGGGCAGGGCAGGGTCTTCTACTCGTCGCTCGGCCACGTCACTGCGGAGTTTGCGGTGCCCGAGATGGCGACGATCCTGAAGCGCGGGCTGCTCTGGGCGGCGCGTTAGGCATCCGCGCCACGGTTGCGTGAGGCATTCCCGCGAATGCGGCGGCCGTCAGAGCGTGACCATCACCTTCATCTCGGTCCCGCGCGGGTCGAGCAGCGGCCGGAATCCCTTGTCGACGACATCGGCGGGATCGATGCGGCTGGTGATCAGCTTTTCGACCGGAAGCCGGCCGCTCGCGATCATGTTGATGACGCGCGGCCAGCTCGTGACCGGGTAGCACCACGTCGCCTCGATGGTGATGTCCTTCAGCGCCCATAGCGCCGGATCGACGGTGGCCTTGCGGACGTGCAGGCCGGTCTGCGTGACGACACCGTGGTTGCGCACCGCTTCGACGCAGGTGTTGAGCGCCGCCTCGATGCCCGAACATTCGATCGCCGCATCGATGCCGACGCCTTCCTCGGTATGATCGCGGACATATTGAACGACGTCGGTCGCCTTCGGATCGAGAATGGCGGTGGCGACGCCGAGCCGCTCGATATGCCGGCGGCGATTCTCGTTGGGTTCGCTGACGAATATCTTGCCGGCGCCCATGGCGGCGCAGATGAGCACGACCAGGGCGCCGATCGGGCCGGCGCCGGTGATCAGCACGGTCGTGCCGCCGCTGACCCGTGCGCGGTCGACGCCATAGAGCGCGACCGCGGTCGGCTCGATCAGCGCGCCCTGGTCGTTTGAGACCTCATCCGGAATGACGTTGGCGTTGTAGTCGTTGATGACGGCGTATTCGCCCATGCCGCCCCACGCCCAGCTCAACCCGACGCAGCCCATGCTCGGGCTCAGGTGATTGAGGCCGCGGCGGCTGTAGTAGTCGTTGAGCGGCATGACCAGCGGCTGGATCGAGATGCGGTCGCCCTTGCGAAAACGGCTGACGCTGCGGCCGACGTCGACGACTTCCGCCGAGAATTCGTGACCGAGAATCTGCGGCAGTTGCGCGCCGGTGAACTTGTGCGGCTGCGCCGGCGTGACGATCGGCCCGGCGGCGAACTCGTGGAGATCGGTGCCGCAGATGCCGCAGGTCAGCGGCTTGATCAGCAACTGACTGTCGTCGAAGGCGGCGGGCGCCGCCACGTCGTCGAGCCGGATGTCACCCTGGCCGTAATAGCGAACCGCGCGCACGCTCTTCTCCTTTTCCACAAGGCGCACCGTCGCGACGACGATGACCATCGCCGCGCCTGTGCGTCCTCCCGTTGTGCACGAACGATACCGGCGCGTGCCGTCATATCCACGGTGAAGGGTGCTCATTTTGGACAATCGCTTCGGCCGGACTTTGGTTGTGCGCGGCGGAGCGCTTCACGAATCGCAGGCGCGCTGCTGCGGATGCCGACGAAGGCTTTGTCCATTTTGGGCATGCACGGTCGTTGCGAAACATCACGCGATTGTCTGAGTAAGCGCTGAGGGAGTGATGTTCGGCCCCTCGACGCGGGCTGGATGGGAGGAGCACCGATGATGCAGGGAGCGGCAGGGTCCCGCGGCGATACGCTTTGGGATTTGTCGCGCAGGCGGCTGGTTCGAGGGTTCGTCACGATCGTGATCTCGACCCTCGTCCTCCTCGCGCTCTGCCTCGTGTTCGCGCCCTCCAGCATTTCCTCCGGGGCGCTGGCGGGCAGCCTGCCGTTCGCGGCGCTGCTCGCGATCGTCGGGCTCGGCCAGATGCTCGTCGTCCAGCAGGGCGGCTTCGACCTCTCCGTCGCCGGTGCGGTGTCGCTGGCGGTGGTGATCGCCACGCACGTGCCCGACGGCGACAATGCGCGGCTGCTGCCGGCGGTGCTGATGGCGATCGGCTGCGCCGTCGCTGCCGGTGTCCTCAACGGAATCCTCGTCAGCTTCCTGAAGCTGAACGCGATCATCGCCACCATCGGGACCAACGCGCTGCTCTATGGGGGCGTCTTCGCGGTGTCAGGCGGCGTGCCGCAGACCACCACGACGCTGCTCGCCGACATCGCGGGCGGCGAAACGATCGGCATTCCCAATTCGGTGTGTTTCGCGCTGCTCGCGCTCGCTGTCGTCGCCTTCGTGATGAAAAAGACCGTCGCCGGGCGGCGCTTCGAGGCGATCGGCGCCAATCCGCTCGCGGCCCGCTCGGTGGGGCTGCCGCTGCGCCTGCAGATGGTGGCGTACGTCTACGCCCAGCTTCTCTACTGCCTGGCCGGCATTCTGCTCGCCGGCATCACGCGCGAACCGACGGCCTTCCAGGGCGACCCGCTGCTGCTGCCGTCCGTCGCGGTCGTCGTTCTTGGGGGAACGTCGCTGCTCGGCGGCCGGGGCTATCCGGTCTCGACCGTCATCGCGGCCTTCTTCCTCAATCAACTGAGCCAGTTCGCGCTCGCAATCGGCGTGCCGTACTCGGCCCAGACCATCATCCAGGCGTTGGCGCTTGGTTTTGGTATCGCCGTCTACTCGGTCCGGTGGACGAAAAACTCAACGCGACTTGCAAGACCTTCAACGGAGGAAAACAATGGGATACTCGCTTCCTGAAATGAAGACCGCGCTGGCCGCGGCGGCGCTGACGCTCGCGCTCGGCGTTTCGCTGGCGCACGCCGACGTGCCCTCGTGGTGCGGTCCGAAGAAGGCGTCGCTGGCGCTGCTCGACGGCTACGGTGGCAACAGCTGGCGGCTGGTCACCACCGCCTCGGGCAAGCAGGAGGCCGAAAAGTGCCCGAGCATCACCGACTACGAATACGCCGACGGGCAAGGCAATACGCAAAAGGCGATTTCCGACATCAACAGCTTCGCGGCGCGCGGCATCAACGCGCTGGTCGTGTTCGGTGACGCCGGTCCGGCCGTTCTGCCGGCGCTGACCAACGCCTACAAGGCGGGCCGCGTGGTCGTGCCGTACCGCGTCGTCGTCGGCGGCGAAGAGGGCAAGAACTACACGAAGTTCGTCGGCGCCTCGTTCGTGGATGATGGCGTGAGCTGGGGCAACTTCATCAAGAGCATCCTGCCCAACGGCGGCAACCTGCTGTTCCTCAGCGGACCGGCGGGAAACAGCCAGGGCCTGGATGAGCTCAAGGGACTGAAATCGGTTCTCGGCGACGAATACAAGTTCCTCAATTCGCCGCCGTTCGACGTGACGAACTGGGACCCGGCGCTGACGCAGAAGGTTCTGACCGCCGAGATCTCGAAGAACCAGAAGATCGACGTCATCGTCTCGGACTTCGGACCGTCGCTGGTCGGCGCGCTGCCGCTGTTCAAGAAGTTCAACAAGTCGATCCCGGCGCTGGCGACGTCCGACGGCAACTCGCTGGGCTGCCTGTGGACCGACGTCCACGCCGACAATCCCGACTTCAAGCTGTTCACCGTCGCCACCGGCAACGACAACGTTCGCCTGGCGGTCGACTGGGCGGTGGCGAAGGCGACCGGCGGCACCGATCCGACCGACACCATCTTCAAGGCGCCGAACTTCGAGAACTCGGTGACCGGCAAGCCCAGCCCGGTGCAGTGCCGCAAGGACCTCCCCGGCTCGATCTATCTCTCGGCCGAGATGTCCGGCGACGACCAGGCCAAGGCCGTCAGCAAGTAAGCCGAACACAACCATCGGCTCCGGCGCTGTTCATCGCCGGAGCCGGCACTACAATCGCCTCTTGCCGGGAACGCCATGCGAGACACTGCCGCGGCCGTGATGTCCAGAGAGCCGGAGCATCCTGAAAACGACGGATCGGCGCATGGACCGGTCGCCATCAGACTGTCGGATATCTCCAAGTTCTATTCGGGCGTGCCGGCGCTGGCGCAGGTCAGCGTCGAGTTCTACGCCGGCGAAGTTCACGCGGTGCTCGGCGAGAACGGCGCCGGGAAGTCCACGCTGATGAACATCATCTCCGGTGCCGTACGGCCGGAGCTGGGCACGATCGAGTTCGAAGGCCAGCACATCGCCCAGATGTCGCCGGACGCGGCGAAGTCGCTGGGCATCGCTATCTCCTTCCAGCACCCCGCCGTCCTCGACGACCTGTCGGTCCTCGAGAACCTGCAGGTCGCGCTTCCGGCGGCGCTGTTCGCCGGCAGGTCGGCCCAGGCTGTGGCCCAGGCGGCGCTCGAGATGGTCGGCATGCATGTGCCGCTGCAGACGCGCACCGGCGACCTGACCGTTGCGCAGAAGCACCTGCTGGAAATCGCCAAGGCGCTGGCGATCAGGCCGAAGGTTCTGATTCTTGACGAGCCGACAGCCTCGCTCGACCAGGATGCGACCGACATGCTGTTCGGCCGCATCCGTGAGGTCGTGAGCCAGGGCGCGGCGGTCATCTACATCACCCACCGGCTGGCGGAAGTGCGGCAGATCGCACAGCGCGTGACCGTGCTCCGCGATGGCCGCGTCCAGGGCAGCGCGATGGTCAGCGCGATCAGCGACGAGGCGCTGCTCAGCATGATCGTCGGCCGCACACTCGGCTCGACGTTCCCGCCCAAGCTCGCCGCGTTATCGAGCGACAAGAACCTCAGCGTGCGCGCGATCGGCGGCAGGAATTTCAAGGACGTCAGTTTCGAGGTGTCGCGCGGCGAGATCATTGGCGTCGCCGGTGTCGAAGGCAACGGTCAGTCCGATCTCATGCGGGCGCTGGCCGGGCTGCAGCCGTTCGACGGCGAGGTTCATCTCAACGGACGGACGCTTTCGCACGCCGAGCTGCTGCGCGAGGCGGCGTTCATGCCCTCCGACCGGCATGCCGAGGGGCTGGCGGGTAGCCTGACGGTGCGGGAAAACGCGGCGCTCGCCGCGCTCGACAGGTTTGCGTCGAGCGGCATCGTCCGGCGCGCGCGGGAGATCGCCGGTGTTACCGCGGCCTTCAAATCGCTCGCCGTCAAGACGCCAGGCATCGACGCGCCGGTGCTTTCGCTCTCGGGCGGCAACCAGCAGAAGGTCGTGATGGCGCGCGCCCTTTTGTCCGAGCCGCGGCTGATCGTGGCCGACGAGCCGACCCAGGGCGTCGATGTCGGCGCCCGTGCCGAAATCTACCGCATTCTCCGGGAGGTCTCGAATTCCGGCACGCCGGTCATCGTCAATTCGTCGGATGCGGCGGAGCTGGAAGGACTTTGCGATCAGGTCGTCGTGATGTCGCGCGGCCGTGTGGTCGAGACGCTGAGCGGTGCCGACGTCAACGAGGGCAGGATCGTGGCCGCAGCCGTCAGCGCCACGCATCTCGATGCGCGGCAGGGCGCCGCCGACGATCTGCGGCGCGGGAGAGGTGCCGGTCTCCGCCACCTCGTGCAGACCGACAACGCGCCGGTGGCGCCGCTTGCCGCCGTCGCAATCCTGCTGGCGCTGTTCGTCTTCAGCCACAACGTCAACTACCTGTCGGCGTTCAATGTCGCGAACATCCTGCTTCTTGCCACCGCGCTCGGCTTTGTCGCGCTGGGGCAGACCATCCCGATCCTGCTCGCCGGCATCGATCTGTCGGTCGGTCCCCTGACCGGCTTTCTTGTCGTCATCGCGTCGTTCTTCGTCAACGACGGCCAGCCGCCGGCGATGATCGCCGCCGGGTTCGCGTTGATGGTGGTCGCTGCGCTGGTCGTCGGCACCATCAACGGCCTGCTGATCCGGTTCGCAAATTTCACGCCGATTGCCGCCACGCTTGCCATGTTCATCGGCCTTCAGGGCTGCAGCTTCCTGCTGCGCGATGCGCCGGACGGCTACATCAACTCGGCCGTCAGCGGCGCCATCACGTGGGAGCTCGGCCCGATACCGGTGGCGTTCATCGTGATGGTCGCCCTCGCGGTTATCTCCGAATACGTGCTGCGGAAGCGCCGGGTCGGCTGGCAACTGCGCGCCACCGGCTCCGACGAAGAATCAGCGCGGAAGATCGGCATTCGCATCGATCGCGTCTTCGTCGCCGGCTACGTCGCCTCCGCGCTGTTCACGATGCTGGGCGCGGTCATGCTGATGGCGCAGATCGGCGTCGGCGACCCGCGCCAGGGCGCGAACTACACGCTGTCCAGCATCACGGCGGTCGTGCTCGGCGGAACGAGCCTGCGCGGCGGCCGCGGCACCTTCATCGGGACGATATTCGGTGCCCTGCTGCTCACCGAGGTGCTGAATGCGGTGTCGTTCCTTGGCCTCTCGCAGACCTACGAATACGCGTTCCAGGGTGCGCTGATCATCGTCGCCGCTCTCGTTTATTCGACCGTAAGGGGACGCGCGCGTGCGAACTGATGGCGCGGCCCGGCGAGACATATCGGCAAACCAGAACGAGTGCAGATGATGAGTAACGGCAATGTCGCGCTGATTGCAGGAGCGTCGGGCCTGTCCGGCAGCTATGCCGCGAAACATCTGAAGAAACACGGCTGGACCGTCGTTACGCTGTCGCGCGGCCAGGTCGATCTGCCGTGGTCCGACCGGCATATCGCGGCCAATCTCGAGGATGCGGCAAGCACCAGAGCGGCGCTGCAGGGCGCCTCCGATGTAACGCACGTCTTCTATTGCACGTGGTCGCGGCAAGCGAACGAGGAGCAGAACGTTCGCGTCAACGCGGGAATGATGCGCAACTTCTTCGCCGGCCTCGAGGCCGCGCCCGTCCGCCACGCGGCACTGGTGACCGGGCTCAAGCATTATCTCGGATCGTTCGAGAACTATGCGAAGGCACGGCCTTACACGCCGTTTCTCGAATCCAGCCCGCGCGTGCCGGGAGCGAATTTTTACTACGCGCAGGAAGACGTGCTGTTCGAGGCGGCGGCGAAGCGGGGCTTTTCGTGGTCGGTGCATCGCCCGCACACGATCATCGGTTGCGTGGTCGGCAATTTCATGAACATGGCGGTGACGCTCGCGGTATACGCCTCGATCTGCCGGCACACCGGACAGCCGTTCCTGTTCCCCGGTTCGCCGCAGCAGTACAACGGCGTCACCGACGTCACCGACGCGCGGGTGCTGGCCAAGCAGCTCCACTGGGCGGCGACCACGCCGGATACGGCCAACACGCCGTTCAATGTCGTCAACGGCGACCTGTTCCGCTGGACGTGGATGTGGCGCCAGATCGCGGATTACTTCGGGTTGGAGGTGGCGGAATATCCCGGTGAGCCGGTTCCGCTGGAACGACAGATGGCCGGCGCTGCCGCCATCTGGCCGGAAATCGTCGCGAAACACGGTCTCCAGGATATCGCGGTGAACAAGCTGGCGTCGTGGTGGCACAGCGACGCCGATCTCGGCCGCACGCTCGAATGCTTCACCGACATGACCAACAGCCGCACGCGCGGCTTCACGGCCTATCAGCAGTCGTCGCACAGCTTCTTCGATGTGTTCGACGAACTGCGCGCCCGCCGGCTCGTTCCGGCGTAAGGAAAGGCGACAGGCGCGCCCGGGTCTGACCGGTTCCGGCCGCCGCCTTAATGGAAATCGCAGGAGGTCGTCAGTGAACGGGCCAGTGGGAATAGCCCTCATCGGGATGGGCTGGTGGGGCAAGAAGATGCTGAGCGTGCTCGAGGCCGCGCCTGGCGACATTCGCGTCGTGCGCGCGGTGGAGCCCAATCTCGAAACGGTGCGCAGCCTGTGCGCGGAGAAGGGCATTCCGCTGTCCGCGGACTACGCGGACGCGCTGAACGACCCGCAGGTCGAGGCGGTGGTGCTGGCAACGCCGCACGCGCTGCATGAGGCGCAGATCGCGGCCGCGGCTGCCGCCGGCAAGCATGTTTTCTGCGAGAAGCCGCTGGCGCTGACCAGGGCGGGCGCGGAGAAGGCGGTCGGCCTGTGCAGGACCGCAGGGCTCGTGCTCGGAATGGGCCACGAGCGGCGGTGGGACCCGCCGATCGCCGCGATGCTGGCGCGCGCCGACAAGGGCGAGCTCGGCCGCATTCACCAGATCGAGGCGAACTTCAGCCACGACAAGTTCCTGGCGCTCGACCGCGGCAACTGGCGGCTGAAGGCCGACAACGCGCCGGCGGGCGGCATGACGGCGACCGGCATTCATCTGCTCGACCTTTCGGTGCGACTGCTCGGGCCGGCGGAGAGCGTCCTTTGCATTTGCGAAAACCTGTCCTCGGACCTGCCACAGGGCGACACCGTCGGCGCCTACGTCAAGTTCAGGGGCGGCGGCACGTCCTACGTCTCGGCCTCGCTGGCCAACCCGTTCATGTCGCGCTTCACCGTCTATGGCGCGAAGGGCTGGATCGACATTCGCGACAAGGCCCATGTCGAGGCGCCAAACGGCTGGGTCGTCACCTCGGCGATGGCGGGCGAAGAAATCAGGACGGCGGAGGTCGGAAAGGCCGAGCCGGTGCGGGACAACCTCGTGGCGTTTGCCCGCGCCGTACGCGGCACCGCGCCCTATCCCATCACCGGCGAGCAGCTGGTCAACAACATCGCGCTGCTCGAGGCGGTTTTCGCCTCGGCGAAGAGCGGCCGCATCGAGCGGGTCGGCTAGGCAGCAGCCCTCGGGAGGACGAGACATGAAAACGCTGATCTTCGACGAACCCAACAAGCCGGTCGTGACCCAGGTGCAACGGCCGTCGATGGGTGACAACGAGGTGCTCATCCAGTCGCGCCGCGTCGGCATCTGCCACTCCGATTACGAGCTGCTCGCCGGCCGCTACATCATCCCGATTTCCTATCCGGTGACCCCGGGCCATGAGTGGGTCGGCGAGGTCGTCGAGACCGGCAAGAACGTGAAGAACCTCAGGCCCGGCGACCGGGTGGTCGGAGAGTGCGTGATCAACACCCCCGAACGCATCCATCACTTTGGGTTTTCCATGGACGGGGCCGACCGTGAATTCTTCGCCGCGCGGCCCGAGTGGCTGCACAAGCTGCCCGACGCCGTCGATGACGCGAAGGGCGCGCTGATCGAGCCGTTCACCTGCGGCTACTATGCAGTGATGCGGAACGGCGGCACGAATGCGTCGGAAACGGTGGTCGTATCCGGCGGTGGCACCATCGGGCTGGTTTCCGCCGCCGCGGCGATCGGCATGGGCGCGCGGGTCATCGTCGTCGATCCCGTTCCGCTCCGCCGCCGGATCGCGATGAAGCTCGGCGCCGAGGCCGCCATCGATCCGAGCGACGGCAACGCCGGCGCCGCCGTGACGGAGATGACGAAGGGTGGTGCCGATCTGGTGATCGAGGCCGCCGGTCACGCGGCGTCGCTGGCGAGCGTGTTCGACTACGTGCGCACCGAGGGCCGCGTGTCGATGGTCGGCATCAACATCGGCCAGAAGTTCCCGGTCGAACTCGGCAAGATCCAGATGAAGAACCTGACGGTGCGCGGCTGCATCGGCTCGCCGGGCGTCTGGCCCGCGGCTATCCGGTTCCTCGAGCGCACGGGCCTCGATCTCTCGCCGATCCAGACCCACACGTTCAAGCTGGATGACGCGCTCGCGGCGTTCGACCTCGGCGCGAAGCCGGCCGAGGCCGTGAAGGTGACGCTCGCGATCAGCTGATCGGGCGACAACGGCGCGAATAGCGGGCAGCGTCGCCGATGGGGCATCAACCCATTGGCGCAGCGCCGTATTTTGCCTCAGCCCAGAAAAAGGCCGATTTGAACAAATTGGCTATGGCCAAAATGGCCATCGTGACGAAAGACTTGCACCAGACGTCGCACCGGGAACCAGCCAATGAACGACCAGGAGATGCTGAGGGTAATCGATTTCATTCAGCAGACGCGCGGTCCGCTGCGTGACCTGATGCCGGTTACGGACGACGAGCCGCTCTGGAACATCATCACGTTCCTGATGAAGAACGAGATCCTCGGGCAGCCGGTGAATATCGGATCGCTCGTGCAGATCACCGGCGTGCCCTACACCACCTCGCGGCGGCTGGTGACCCGCCTGATCAGCGATGGCCACATCGTGCGGGCGCCCCGCAAGCAGGGCGGCAAGACGCACGTTCTGCACCCGAGCAAGGAGCTGGCGGAGAGCTTCGCCAAGTACGCCGCCTCGATCAAGTCGCTGATCGCGCGCACGCTCGGCATGCGCCCGACGAAGGAGACCGAGGACGACTACTACTTCGGCGGCACGCCCTCGCTGTCGCAGACCATGCTGCCGCGGAACCTGTTCCAGAAGCAGTACATGGAGAACCTCGAGCTGCGGTTCCTGCTCAGCGACGACAACTACTTCATGGCGATGCGCAACATGTGGGCGGACCTGCGCTGCAATCTCGCCTCGCGGCGCAATTTCGACCTGCTGCCGCCGCAGGAGCTCTATCAGAAGGCGGCCGAGAACTCGCGCCGGCCGGTCTCCGAGTACGATGTCATCACCATCGACATGGCGTGGCTCGGTGAATTCGTCGGCAAGGGCTACATCCGCCCGGCCGGCAATCTGGAGGACGCCGGCGTCAACCCGCGCGGTTTCGACCCGATCATCTGGTCCACCGGGATGTGGGAGGGCGTCGAATACGGCGTGCCGATCTACTGCACTGCGCAGCTTCTGGCGACGCGGCGCGATCTGTTTTCCGAGAAGGGCATCCAGCCGCCGGCGACCTTCGACGACGTGATTGCCGCCGGCCGCGCTTTTCACGATCCGGCGAAGGCGCGGTATGGAATCGTCTGGGACGCCGCGCGCGGCATGCCGGTCGCGCAGAGCTTCATGTTCTTCATGGGCGCCTGCGGCAGCCCGGTGATCTCGCTGCCGCGCGGCCGCGCCGGCTTCCTCACGCAGGGCATCGATCCGAATACGCTGCTGCCCGCGATCGAATCGGACGCGGGGCGGCTGACGCTCGACTACATGCACCGGCTGGTCGACATCTCGCCTTACGACATCCTCGACAAGGCCTGGGACGAGGCGCTCGGCGTCTTCCTGTCGGGAAAATCCGCCATGGCCTATTGCGAAACCATGCGCGCCTCGCGCCTCGACGGCGATGCCCACTCGGTCGTGCGGCGCTGCGTGCAATATGTGCCGCAGCCGGCAGGCATGGGCACCAGCCGCTACACGCCGATCGGCGGCTACCTGCTGGCCGTTCCATCGAACCTTCCCGAAGACCGGGTGAAGCTGGCGGCGGAAGCGATCACCTGGATGACGTCGCACGACGCGATGAAGGCGCACGTGACCAACGGATTCCCGATCGCGCCGCGCTTTTCGGTCAGTGCCGATCCCGATATCGTCGTCGCTTCGCCGCTGGTCCGGGTGGTCGATGAAATCGCCCGGCGTCATCTCCTCCAGACGTGGCAGCGGCCGGCGATCCCGCAATACACCGCGATCGAAACCGTGCTAGGCGACGAGGTGCATGCGGCGCTCACCCGCCAGAAGTCGGACGTGGCGGCGCTCCGCGATGCGTCGGACCGCATCGCGCGTATCCTCGAAGCGGAAAGGACGACGGCGCCGCTGAAGCCGCTCGGCGGCGAGCGGCGGCAGCGCAGCGAGCCGCGCCCGCACATCGTCGCCGCGGAATAAGGTTTTTGGTCCGCGCTCAGCGCTGGCTAATCATGGTCATCAGCCGGATATGCGGCTTGACGGCGAAGAGTTCGTCGGCACGGCGCGCGAACTCCTTCAGATGGGGCAGCGTCATGTGCCTGTCCCATTCGGGACGATTGGTCCAGTTCTCGTAGAACGTGAACTCCGCCGGATTATCGTTGTCCTGGTGGAGATGATACTCGACGCATCCCTGCTCCTGCCGAGTCGGATGCACCAGGCCAAGAAGGAATTCGCGCGTCTGGCGGATCTTGTCGGGCTTCGCGACAAGGTGCGCGACGACGGTCAGCTGCTCGGTCATTCTCGTTTCCTCCCGGCGCCTACCAGATCATCTGGCCGCCGGACACGTTCTCGGCCGCGGCGGTAATGTTGCGGGCGCGGTCGGAGGCGTAGAAGGCCACGGCTTCGCCGATGTCTTCGGGCTCCTGCGGGCGCTTGAACGGTATGCCGCCGACGAACTCGCCCCACGCCTCGTCCTCGCTGATGTGCTTGTTTTTCGCGAGCTGCTTCAGCAGCGGGTCCCACAGCGGCGTGCGCACGACGCCCGGGCAGACCGCATTGACGTTGATGTTGTGAGGCGCGACCTCCTTGGCCAGCGCCTGCGTGAGGCCGATCACCGCGAACTTGGACGCGCAGTAGTGCACGAACAGCGGGATGCCTTCCTTGCCGACCATCGAGGAAATGTTGACGATCTTGCCGTACTTGCGGCTGATCATGTGGGGGATGACGGCGCGGCAGGAGATGAACACGCCCTTGATGTTGACGTCGTTGACGCGGTTCCACTCGGCGACGTCGAGCTCGTGAAACGGCACGCTTTTCGAAACGCCGGCGTTGGTGACCAGAATGTCGATCTGACCGTGCGCCTTCAGCGCGTCGGCGACGACGGCGTGGGTGGAATCCCAGTCGGTGACGTCGTGGGCAACGCCCGTCGCCCGACCGCCGCGCTCGGCGATGAGCCCGGCGGTCGCGGCGGCGGTCTCCCGGCTGAGGTCGGTGCAGACGACGGTCGCGCCGTGTCTGGCAAGCACTGTGGCGATGCCGCGGCCGATGCCGGTCCCGGCGCCGGTGACGATGGCGACTTTTCCCTCGAGATCTCCCATGGCGTCCTCCGCGTGTCGCTCAGGCTCTGGCAGCCAGCAGATAGCCGCGCACCCATTCCAGCTCGCGGCTCACGTACTCGACGATGTCGCCGGTCTTGAAATTGTCGGGCAGCACGTCCCAGGTGTACGTCTCGATTTCCACCTGATCGGAAACCGGATCGCTGGCGTGGTAGCGCAGCGCCGCCTCGATATCCGGCCGCGTCGTCTTGAAGGGCCCGATCTCTTCCAGGAACACGGGAACGTGGAAATGCGTGCGCCACTCGCGGCCATCAGGCTTGCCGTCGTAGGCGGCGAGCGCCTCGGGAATGTCCACGTAGTGGGTGATGTTGCCGTTCCGCTTCTCGATCGTCTGGTGGAAATAGATCGGATCGTCGAAGGCGCTGAGCGCCTTTGCGGTCGCCGGCGTCACCTCCGGAATGCGGAGCGCCGACGCGATCTGGAACTTGAAGATCGGAATGCCGTTGGCGCGCAGGTCCTTCATCGACTGCACCACGTCCTCGAATTCCACCGCCTGGTGGCAGATGTCGTAGACGGTGCCGAGATGGCGGTGCAGCGCGTCGTGCGCCGCCGTGGCCGAGAGGCCGGTGCGGGCGGCGAGGTCGTTGGCCGCGGCCGCGGAATAGAGATGCGTCTTGAAGTAGTCGATGGTCTCGAACGACTGCTCGAGATAGCAGGCCGGTTCCGGCTCGATGGCGAGCGTCACGGTGCGGCCGGTCTTGCGTTCGATCTCGACGAGGTGGGCGGCGACCCGCAGGACCTGATCGGTGTACGCATCGACGACATCGGGGCCGGTCACGCGCGGCTTGAAGCCGAGCGGCGGCGTCTGGATCGAGGGATTGACGCTCGCTGGCGCGATCTCGGCCAGGATGTCGGCGACCTGCATCGTGTAACGGGCGCGGTCGTCGGTGCGCCAGTCCGGCTCGTAGACCTGCTCCTTCACGCGTTCGCCCTTGAACGAGCCGTAGGGAAAGGCGTTCGCCGTGTAGAGATACATGTCGTTGTCGTCGAAGAACTGCTTCAGCTTGCGGCGTTCGCCGGGGGCCGCCGTCAGTGCCGACACCGATTTGTTCGCGAGCCGCAGCGAGACGGCGAAAGGCCGGTCCGGCGACAGGCGCTTCTTCACGGCGGGAAGATAGCGCCGGACGCTGTCCCAGAGGTCTTCCCAGGTGTCGGCGGGATGGACGAGCGTCGAGTAGGAGAGGTGGCCAAGGCCGCTTCCGAGATCCACCTGGCGCTCCTCCCCGTTTTCGTTTTGGCGCGGGGAAGTCGCAAAACTGGAAACCCGTCACGATCACCGCGCCGGCAAAAATTTCCAAAGCCACCGCGGCGAGTCAACACGCGCGAATGTCCGAAATGGCCCTCCGCGCGACACGGTCGAGACGGGTTGATGAAGTGCGCGAAGAGCGGCGCGCGATGCGCGCGCCGTGGCGATGTCACTTCAGAGCGCGGAGGCCCGCCGACTTCAGCCGGTCCCAGTCGATCCCGACCCCGAGCCCCGGCGCCTCGGGCACCACAACGCAGCCGTCGCGCTCGATGACGAACGGGTCCGCGAGACCGAGGTTGAGATGATC
>CAYOUO010000295.1:0-8050 GCA_964407155.1 uncultured Hyphomicrobiales bacterium
GTCGCCGGCTCCGTCCCCGATGGCGCCACTGCCGGTAACCTTGTGGTCGCCTACGAGCCCGTGTGGGCGATCGGCACCGGCCTTACGCCGTCACCGGATGACATCAAGGCGGCGCATGCCCATATCCGGCGAAGGCTGGCCGAACGCCTCGGTCCGGAAGCGGAAAAAATCCGCATCCTCTATGGCGGCTCGGTCAAGCCGGCTAATGCCGCGGAAATCCTCGCGCTGCCCGGCGTCGATGGCGCTCTCGTCGGAGGCGCCAGCCTGAAGGCCGCGGATTTCCTCGCAATTATCGAGGCTTGCGGCCGATAGCCGGCCGGGCCGGGCGGCTCTGGCATGGCCCGGTTCGATCGTGTACAAGGCGCGCGGTTTGAACTCCCGGGCAGAATAATCGATGGAAACCGTCATCATCGTCATTCACCTGATGGTGATTGTCGCGCTTATTGCCGTGGTGCTGCTGCAGCGTTCGGAAGGCGGCGCGCTCGGAATCGGCGGCTCCAACGCCTTTCTGTCGAGCCGCGGGCAGGGCAACGTGCTGACGCGGGCGACCGCGATCCTGGCGGCGGTCTTCTTCGTGACGTCGCTGGCGCTTACGGTCATTTCGCGCCTGACCGCGCCGCCCTCGGCCATTCTCAACAACATCCCGGCGACGGCCACACAGCAGCCCGCCGCGCCGACCGGCAACGGCACCGCACTGCCGGGTGCGCCCGCGCCCACAACCGGCGCCCCGGCAACCGGCGGCGTTCTTAATCAGCTGAACCAGTACCTCAACAAGTCCGCGCCCGCCCCGATCGCCGCGCCGACGCCCGACAATGGTGTCGCGGTGCCGCCGGCATCCACGAGCGCACCGGAAACGGCAGCGCCTGCCACGACTTCGCCAGCCGCCGGCGCGGCCGCGACTTCCGCGCCTGAGACACCTGCACCGGCAACGCCTGCACCCGCCACGTCTGTACCTGCAACGCCGGCACCCGCGACGCCACAAGTCCCGAATTCGCAGTAGGAACTCCGGCGATGATGGTCCAACCCGGCGCTCTCAACCAAACGCCGGGAGAGCCGCCACTTTGTTCGCGTTGCGCGCTTTTTGATCACACCGAATCAGCCGGCGGGGAGCTAAGGTAGAGGCCCATGGCGCGGTACGTTTTCATCACCGGCGGCGTGGTCTCCTCTCTCGGCAAGGGCATCGCGTCGGCGGCACTGGGCGCGCTGCTGCAGGCGCGCGGCTACAAGGTCCGCCTGCGCAAGCTCGATCCGTATCTCAACGTCGATCCGGGCACGATGAGCCCGTATCAGCACGGCGAGGTGTTCGTCACCGACGACGGTGCCGAGACCGATCTCGACCTTGGGCACTACGAGCGGTTCACAGGCCGGCCGGCCAACCGCATGGACAACATCACCACCGGCCGCATCTATCAGGACATCATCGCCAAGGAGCGCCGCGGCGACTATCTCGGCGCGACCGTGCAGGTGATCCCGCACGTCACCGACGCCATCAAGTCGTTCGTGCGCGAGGGCAATGAAGGCTTCGACTTCGTGCTGGTCGAAATCGGCGGCACCGTCGGCGACATCGAGGGGCTGCCGTTCTTCGAGGCGATCCGCCAGTTGAAGAACGACCTGCCGCGCGGCGACGCCGTCTTCATCCACCTGACGCTGATGCCGTACATCCCGACCGCCGGCGAACTGAAGACCAAGCCGACCCAGCACTCCGTGTCGGCGCTCCGCCAGATCGGCATCCAGCCGGACGTGCTGCTGGTGCGTGCCGACCGCCCGATCCCGGCCGAGGAACGCCGCAAGCTTTCGCTGTTCTGCAACGTGCGGCCGTCCGCCGTCATCCAGGCGCTCGACGTGAGGAACATCTACGATGTGCCCGCCGCCTATCACGCCGAGGGTCTCGACGATGAAGTGCTCGCCGCGTTCGGCCTCGACGATGCGCCGGCGCCCAGCCTGGCGCGCTGGGACAGCATCACCAACGCGATCGACAATTACGATGGCGAGGTCACCATCGCGGTCGTCGGCAAGTACACCGGCCTGAAGGACGCGTACAAATCGCTGGTCGAGGCGCTCCACCACGGCGGCATCGCCAATACGGTGAAGGTCAATCTCGAGTGGATCGAGGCCGATACCCTGGAGGACGGCAGCCCGGCCGCGAAGCTCGACTGGGTCGATGGCATTCTGGTTCCCGGCGGCTTCGGCCAGCGCGGTGCCGAGGGAATGATCGCCGCCGCCGGTTTCGCACGCGAGCATCAGGTGCCGTTCCTCGGCATCTGTTTCGGCATGCAGCTCGCCGTAGTCGAAGCGACGCGCCATCTGCTCGGACTGGAGAAGGCCAACTCGTCCGAGTTCGGTCCGACGCCCGATCCCGTCGTCGGCCTGATGACGGAGTGGCTGCGCGGCAACCAGCTCGAGAAGCGGGAAGCCGGCGGCGATCTCGGTGGCACCATGCGCCTCGGCGCCTATCCCGCGATGCTTCAGCGCGGCAGCAAGATCTCGTCCATCTACGGCGGCGCCACGGAAATCTTCGAGCGCCACCGTCACCGCTACGAGATCAACATCAACTACCGCGACCGGCTGGAGCAGCGCGGCCTCCGCTTCGCCGGTCTTTCTCCGGACGGCATCCTGCCCGAGACGGTCGAGTTGGAGAGCCACCCATGGTTCGTCGGGGTGCAGTATCACCCCGAACTGAAGTCGCGGCCGTTCGAGCCGCATCCGCTGTTCGCCTCGTTCATTGCTGCCGCAATCGACCAGAGCCGGCTGGTCTGATCTACGGCCGCCACGCGAGCAGCGCCTCGCTTTCCGTCACTTCCGCCAGGCTTTCGCCGCCCGCCGACGTTCGCGCCGCCATGTCGCGTATGGCGGCGGTGAGTTTCTCGACGCCGTCCGCGCCGATGCGGCCGGGCGAAGTGCGCGACATCGAGAGCGCGCGGTCGACCAGTGTCCCGGCGGTCACCAGGCTCCGCTCGATCGCGGAAACCCGCTCCAGCCGGCGGAACGGCGAATCGAGGAGCACCGCTTCCTGCGGCGTCACGTCCGGGCCGCGCCAGTCGGCCTTTCCATCGGCATAGCGCTCGATGATGTCGCGGTATTCGCCGAGCCACGCGGTCTGCGGTGTGGCGACATGGCGCACGGCAAACAGCGCGACCGCACCTTCCGGCTCGACGATCTCGTCGAGACGTTGCAGCGTCTGTTCGCGGTCCATCCAGTGAAAAGCGCGCCCGATCGTCACCAGCCGGAACGTGCCGAAATGCGGGCCGAGATCATTCGAGCTGCCCTGGATCAGGACGATGCGCGATCGCAGGTCTCCCATCGCCGATTCCGCCAGAGCGAGCATCTCCGGTTCCGGATCGACCGCGACCACGGAGCCGACGAACGGCGCGAAGGCCAGCGCGAGATTGCCGGGGCCGCAGCCGAGGTCCATCACCCGCGAATCCGGGGTCAAGCCGGCGGTTTGCGCCACGCGTGCGATCAATCGCGGCGAATATTGGGGGCGCGAGGCGTAGTGGCGGGCCGCCGTCTGGAAGCGGCGGGGATCAAAGGGAGCGAGCGCGACCATGGGTGACCGTGAAACGATGTCGATGACCTGCACATTTAGCGCATAACCACGAGAGCGCGAGGCTGTCCGCCGACAATATCTACCGAAGCGCCTCCTCGGCCGACGCCACGTCCGAGACCCAGCCGAGCACGGTCTCGAAATTCCACAGCGTCGCCTGGCGTGTGAAGTCCGGACCGGCGTGGTTGACCGCGTCCTCGATGATCACCGGCCAGAAATCGAGAAAGAAGGCGTTGCGCGCCGTGCTCTCGACGCAGATGTTGGTGGCAATTCCGGTGAACAGCAGATGGCGAATTGACCGCTCGCTGAGATAGCCTTCGAGATCGGTGCGCACGAAACCGTTGTAGCGCGTCTTGCGCACCACCTTGTCGCCGGGCTCGGGCCGCAGCGCATCGACGATCGCGGCATCCCAGCTTCCGTCGGTGAGCAGCTTGCCCTGATGCTCGGGGAAACGCCGCATCGTCACCAGCGCGATCTCCTTCTGGTAGGACGGGATCGACGGGTCGCCGGCATCGGAGAGATCGGGCCTGTACGACATCTGCAGGTAAACGATCGGGCATGCGACGGCCCGTGCCGCCTTCAGCACGCGCTGCGTTCCCGCGATCGCCGCCGGCGCGCCGGAGATGTCGAGACCGGCGATGTCGAACATGCCGCCTCGGGTGGCAAACGCGTTCTGCATGTCGACCACGATCACAGCCGTGCGGCGCGGGTCGATTTCAAGGGATTCCGGGCGCGCCCTGAGCGTTGCCAAAAATACTTTCCTTTCCGGAGAAGACGGGCGCCTAAGCCTTGCGCGCTTCGTAAACGATGGCTCTGAGCCGCGTGCGCGCGGGGCTGCCGAAGACACGCTCATACTCTTTCGTCAGATTGTCGACCGCGGGCTCGGGCGCAATGCCGCGCGCCTTGAGTTGATCGCGGAACGGAGAGCCAAGCACCATGCCGGTCGCGAACAGGCGAACGTCCGGGATGGTCTTGTCGACGGCGATGACGTGAGCGGTGAGCTCCGGCAGCCCGTCCCCGAGGAGCGAATCCTGTATGGCGTCGAAGCCGTAGGAGAACGGAACCTTCATGAACTGTGGCGGATCAACCGGGAAGACGCGCTCGATCATCTCCTGGACGACGCGCGCGAACGGATTGTTGCGGTGCGCGTCCCACACACTGAAGATGTACCGGCCGCCCGGCTTCAGCACGCGCATCGCTTCGCGATGTCCCTTGTCCTTGTCGGGATAGAACATCACGCCGAACTGGCAGGCGACGACATCGAAGGACGCGTCGGGGAAGGGAAGGGCGAGCGCGTCCGCGGGCTGCACCGCAACATTCTCGTCGCCGGTGAATTTCGCTTTTGCGATTTCCAGCATTCCCGGGCTGAGGTCGGTTGCCGTCAGACTGGCGGTTGCGGGCAGGGCCTCGCGCAGCGCGCGGGTGACGATGCCGGTTCCGGCCGCGATCTCGAGAACCGTCCGCGGCTTTGCCGCAGCGACCCGCCGCGCCATGTCGGCGGCATAGTCGGCGAAGATCACCGGACCAAGCCCGACATCGTAGAAATGCGCCAGGTCGGAATCGCCAAACGATATGGTGTTCTTGTCCATTCGCCCCTCGCTCGGTCGCTTTCTCCGGCCAACCGCCGCAACCTTACCAGTTGGCCTCGGGACGGGCGAGGCGCTATGCATCGCTGTTCCTCGAGCCGCACCCGGACAAGCATGCCTCGCGATATCGATCACCTCGTCCTTGCCGTCCGCGACCTCGATGCGGCGCGCGCCACCTATCAGCGCCTGGGTTTCACGCTGACGCCGGTCGCCCGTCATCCTTTCGGCACGAAAAATTCGCTGGTCCAGCTCGACAGCGTCTTCCTCGAGTTGCTGGCGGTCGACGATCCCGCGCGGATCGCCGAGCCTGGCGAAAACATATTCTCCTTCGCCGCGTTCAACCGCGACTATCTGACGGAGCGTGAGGGTCTCTCCATGCTGGTGCTGAAGAGCACCGATCCCTCCGCCGACCGCGCGGCGTTCTCCGCCGGCGGGCTTCCGGTCTATGCGCCGTTCAGCTTCGAGCGAACCGCCAGAGGTCCGGATGGCATCGAGCGCGAGGTGGCCTTCGACCTCACCTTCACATCCGATGCGCGCGTCCATGGTGGGGCCGGCTTCTTCACCTGCCGCAACCGCTTCCCCGGGAATTTCTGGCGCGCCGAATTCCAGCGTCACGACAATGGCGCGACGAGAATCGCGCAGGCGGTGTTCGTCTCCCGCGACCCGGCCGACTTCCACATTTTCTTCACGGTGCTCACGGGTCAGCACGACATGACCGCGACCAGTCTCGGCGTCACGTTCGATCTCGGCATGAGCAGCCTCGACCTGATGTCGCCACCCGCGTTCCGTGCCTTCTTCGGCGAGGATGCCGGCAACGATCCGCGCCGCTTCACGGCCTACGGCGTCGCCGTCCGCGATCTCGCGATGACGCGCGCCAGTCTTGCCGCGAACGCGGTGCCGTTCGTGGAACTTTCCGGTGCGCTGGTGGTGCCGTCGTCCTACGCACATGGCGTCGCCGTTGCATTTGTGCAGGCCTGAAACCATGCCGACGGCCGGGAGTGGCGCCTTCGCCGGTCCGCGTGCTAGGTCGGCCGCATGAAGCCGAACGCCCATGTCACCGCCGGTCCCGCCACCTTCGGCAACGATCTGCCGCTGGCGCTGATCGCCGGCCCCTGTCAGCTCGAATCGCGCGGGCACGCCTTCGACATCGCCGGGCGGCTGAAGGAAATGACGGCCAAGCTCGGTCTCGGCTTCGTCTACAAGACCTCGTTCGACAAGGCGAACCGCACCAGTCTCTCCGGACAGCGCGGCCTCGGGCTCGACAAGGCGCTCGCCATTTTTGCCGATCTCCGCCGCGACCTCGGCGTCGCGATCCTCACCGACGTGCACGAGCGCGGGCAGTGCGCCGAAGTCGCGCCGGTCGTCGATGTGCTGCAGATCCCGGCGTTCCTGTCGCGCCAGACGGATCTGCTGATCGCCGCGGCCGAAACCGGCAAGGTCGTCAACGTCAAGAAGGGCCAGTTCCTCGCGCCGTGGGACATGGCGAACGTCGTGAAGAAGATCGTCGACAGCGGCAACGCCAACGTGCTCCTCACCGAGCGCGGCGCGAGCTTCGGCTACAACACGCTGGTCTCCGACATGCGCGCGCTGCCGATCATGGCCGCGACCGGCTGCCCGGTGATTTTCGACGCCACCCATTCGGTTCAGCAGCCGGGCGGGCAGGGCACGTCGACCGGCGGCGACCGCCGCTTTGTCCCGGTGCTGGCGCGCGCCGCGGTCGCGGTCGGCGTCGCCGGCGTCTTCATCGAGACGCATCAGGATCCCGACAACGCGCCGTCCGATGGGCCGAACATGGTGCCGATCGACCAGCTTCCGGCGCTGCTCGAAACGCTGGTGGCCCTCGACCGGATCGCGAAGCGCTGAGATCAGGTCTTCGGCCGGAAGGCGCCGTCGATCAGGTCGCGGTCGAAGCCCGGCGGCGGCCGGCCGGCCACGGCAAAGTCGTAGACGGCCGCCTGATAGACCGCGCCCAGCGTCGCGCCGAGCAGGATCGTGGCGAGAATGATCGCGCCACCGACGATCCAGGCGACGACGGCGGTGGTGACGTATCCGGACCGCATCGCGAACATCCCGCCGCCGATGAACACGACCGCGGCGATCGCGCTGATCGCCGAGAACACGATCGACATGCCGGCGCTGCCGATGAGGTTCTCGCCCCACGTCTTCCTGAGCAGACCGGTGCTCTTCTCGATCGCCTCGACCGGTCCGATGCCCTCGGCCGCGAGGATCGGCACCACGAGGAACGTCGCCACCGTCCAGGCGAGGCCGACGCTTGCCTCGATGATGCGGCCGATGAAGCCGAGGCGCTCGGCGACCAGCCGGAGAATCATCCCGAGCGTCGCCGAGAGAAACGCGTAGCCCAGGATCGGGCCGATGCGACGGACGGCGAGACCGAGCGCCGAGTGGAGCGTGGGGTCGCCGCCGCCGAGGCGTTCCAGCGCCGCGCCGACCAGCGCCGTGTTGAAGAAATAAACGATGAAGTACTGCACGATGTAGAACAGGATGAGCCAGACGTAGAAGTCGGCGCTCATGTGCGGACCCTGCTGCTGCAGGCTCGCGAAGGTGCCGGTGCTCCACAGGATGCCGGCGAAGCACGCCATGAGCACGATCGTCGCCAGCCCCGACAGCAGCGGCAGGACGAGAAGCTCGCCATCCGAATTGATGACCGCGAGGCTCGCCCTGATGAGGCGCCAGCTGCGCGATGTGGACGCCACAAATCCTGCCATCGTTAACCCCGGGTTGCCGCCGCCTGCGGCGTGCGGCGTGCGGCGCATGCTTGGCCCGGCGGCTGAAGGAATCGTAAACGGCCCGGCTTTCGTCGGCGGGGCGGGTAAACCCCAGCGGGGTTCAGGGGGGTTCAGCATGGCGCTCGCGCGCCACGAGTCTGACGCTGGATTCCGGATCACGCGATGCGGCGTTG
>CAYOUO010000296.1:0-3328 GCA_964407155.1 uncultured Hyphomicrobiales bacterium
ATTTCAGCTGAAGCGCGATGTAGGGAACCATGCCGACAACGGCGATGACGGTCACCATGGCTGCGAGCCCCGTGCTCTTGCCGAAGCGGGCGCCGATGAAGTCGGCGATGGAGGTGATGCGGTTGGCGCGGCTTACCCGCAGCATCTTGTGCACGACGACGATGCCGAGCGTGAACGTCAGCGTCGGGCCGAGATAGATCGGCAGGAAATCGATGCCGGCTTCGGAGGCGCGTCCGATGCCGCCGTTGAACGTCCACGACGAGCAGTAAACGGCCAGCGACAGCGTGTAGACCAGGCTCGATCGCGTCAGGCGGCTCGCCTTCAGGCCGCCGTGCTCGACGGCGTAGGCGACCGCGAACAGCAGGAACAGATAGGCCAGTGCCGCAGCGACGACGACCGGCGCGGTCACGGTGACCCTCCGTCGTTGCCCCGTTGCGGTTCCTGCCGGCGCTCCAGAACGACGGCCAGCGCCGCGATCAGCAGCGCCCAGGCGCCGAAGATATAGAGATAAAGCGTCGGCCAGCCGAAGACCGTGCCGTGAAACAGGTTGAGCAGCGGCGGGTCGAACGCGATGACACCGGCGGCGAACAGGCCGACCAAACGATCGCGGCGTCTGGCCGAGTTCGGCATGGCGCGCCGGTCAGTGTCCGGACGCCGGATGCTGCCGGCCGGAAAGCACGTCGGCGATGCAGCCCATCACGTCGCGGATGGCGAAGGGCTTGGTCAGGTACGCATCGACGCCGAGATCGAGCCCCGCGCGACGGTCGGAATCGCGTCCCTTCGCCGTCAGCATGACGATGCGCAGCCGGCCGAAATGCGGGTTGGCGCGCAGCGCGCGACAGACGTCATACCCGTTCCGCTTCGGCATCATCACGTCGAGCAAGACCAGCTCCGGCGGCGCCTCGGCGATCGCCTGCAAGGCCGCTTCCCCGTCGGCGACAGTCCGCACGTCATGCCCCTGTTCGTGCATCAGAAAGGCAAGCGCGCGCAAAATATGGGGATCGTCATCGGCAATGAGGATCGAAGCCAAATTCGGTTCCCCCTGAGTTTCTCCCCGCCGCCCGCAGACAGACGGTTCTTGTGTTCTTTTGTGAAGCTTAGCACAATTCCGCCATGCGGGTCCTCATCGTCGACGACGACCGGGAAGTGGCCAGCCTCGTGGCGCGTGAGCTGAACGGCCAGGGCTACGCGGTCGATACCGTGGGCCTGGCCCAGCATGCCTTGGCGGCGGCCAGCGATACCGAATATGCGCTCATGGTGGTCGATCTCGGGCTGCCGGACGGCGACGGGCTGGAGCTGGTGCGGGAAATCCGGCAACGCGGCAGCCATACGCCCATTCTCGTCATCACTGCCCGGCGCCGCGTCGAGGATCGCGTGGTCGGGCTGGTTTCCGGGGCCGACGATTATCTCGTGAAGCCCTTCGCGCTGCCGGAATTGCGGGCGCGCGTCGGGGCGCTGCTGCGCCGTCCGGCCCACATCGATCGGGCGCGCAGCGTCGTCGGCAATCTCGTCGTCGACCGCGAGGCGCTCGAGGCGATGGTCGATGGCAAGGGAATTGCGCTCACCCGCAAGCAGTTCGCGCTCCTCGATCTGCTTGCCCGCCGCAAGGGAACGATGACTCCGCGCCGCACGATCGAGGAGGCGCTCTACGGCTTCGACGAGGCGGTGTCCGCCAACTCGATCGAGGCGCACGTGTCGAAGCTGCGCGGTGCGCTTCGCGCCGCCGGGGCAAAGGTGACGATCGAGACGCGGCGGGGGATCGGCTATCGCCTCGCGGTCGATTCCATCACCGAGCAGCAAGGTTCGAGCATCGACGCTGCGGTTCCTGCCGCCGCGGCGCGTGAGGCGCGAACGGTCGCGGCCCTTCTCGATCCGGACGGGTCGTTTCGTCAACGTTTGCTTGACGATCGCGTCGCCCTGGCGGCGCTGGATAACAAGCTCGACGAGCGGGGCGACAGGGTGCTCGCCGCCATCGCCGTGCTCGCCCATCGTTTGGCGGGAGCCGCAGGTACCTTCGGCCACGATGAGGTTGGTGAGGCCGCCGCGCTCCTCGAGCAGCGCACGGAGACGGTGCTCGCTGCCGGCCGCACCAGTCGAGCCCGGCTGGTTCCGCTCGTCCGCCGCAACATCGTCAATCTCACTGCCCTCATCGACATCGCAGTGCGCGTCGATGCCTGAACCTCAAGGTGTTGTAAGCAGCGCGGTGAGGTCGCTGACGACGGCCCGCGGCCTGAGTTCGGCGTACTCGTCGGGGCTTTGCGTGCGATTGATCCAGACCGAGGAGAATCCAAACGCCACCGCGCCGGCGATGTCCCAGCGGTTGGACGACTGAAACGAGATGCCGTCTGCACGAATCCCCAGCGCGTCGACGGCGAGCTGATAGACACGCGGGTCGGTCTTGTAGGTCGGTACGCTGTCGACCGAGAGGGTCGCATCGAGGAGGGCACCGATCCTCGCCGATTCAGTCGCCGTCGCCAGCATGGCCGGCGTTCCGTTGGAAAGAATCGCGATCTTCGCGCCGCGCCGTTTCAACTCCGCCAGCACGGACGGGACTTCCGGGTACGCGTCGAGGCGGTGATACGCCGCCATGAGGTCGGGCTTCAATGCCGCGCAGTCGGGCGCGACCGCGGCGATGGCGAAATCGAGCGCATCTGCCGTGAGGCCGGCAAAGTCGCGGTAGCGGCCGGCCAGCGCCCTTATCCAGGAATATTCCAGCTGTTTCTGACGCCACAGCTCCGAAAGTCGCTGGCCGCGTTCGGCGCCGATCGCCGCGGCGTGGCGGCGCACGGCAGCATGCACATCGAACAATGTCCCGTAGGCGTCGAAGACGTAGGCGGCAAACATGCCGGCACGTTAGCGCGGCATCGCGTGGAGATTCCACTCATCCTTTTGTGGCGTTCGGCTGCCGCGAAAGCACGGCGCAGGGCAGCTACAGCGAAAGCTTCGCCTCGTAGAGGTCCGGCAGATCATTCTCCAGGAGGACGATATCGCCGGGTCTGAGGTTCGCCGAAAGCCACGCCTGCGCAGCGGCAAGGTTGTCGCAGGGAACAACCAGCCCCGCCGGATTCGCGGCCTTGTATGCGGCGATCAGGGCCTCGATGCGCTGAGGAACGACCGGCAGAAGAACATCCACGCGGGCTCCGGCAAGTGTGCCGATCTTGCGGTGCTCCTCGTCGTGGGCGGCGCCGAGCTCGACCATGCCCGGCGTTACCAGGATGCGCCGGCCATTCGGCGCATGCAGGGCATCGAGGGTGTCGAGCCCGCTCGCGAACCCGATGGGGTTCGAATTATAGGCATCGTCGATGGTGATCGCGCCGGCGGCGTCGCG
>CAYOUO010000297.1:0-4055 GCA_964407155.1 uncultured Hyphomicrobiales bacterium
GTGCCACGCGAGCGCGACGCTGCTTTCCGGCGCGCGGTTCCGGAGGCGAGGACAGTGAGGTAGAAAGTTCTCGTTCGCTGCGCCGGCACCATTCGCCTCCCCCGCGAAAGCGGGGGTCCAGGGAGTGACGGAGATCCTTCCCGGACGGATGTGGGCAACTGCGGCCCCTGGATCCCCGCTTTCGCGGGGAAAGCGGAGCTAACGGCGATGCCGCGACCTTCTGGAGTCCGGCCTTCGCCGGAATGACGAACGATCAGATTGTCGAAGCGAAGTGCGAGGCGAGTTGATCACTCCGCCTTTTTCGCCTGCTGCCAGAGCGCTTCCATCTCGTCGAGCGAGGCTTCGGCCGGCGTGCGGCCTTCGGCGGCCAGCGCCTTTTCGATCGCGCCGAAGCGGCGGGTGAATTTCGCGTTCGTGCGGCGGAGCGCCTGATCGGGATCGACGTCGAGGTGCCGGGCCAGATTGACCACCGCAAACATGAGGTCGCCGATCTCGTCCTCGATGCGCTCGGGCGCGCCGCCGATTTCCGCCTCGATCTCGGCGATCTCCTCCTTCAGCTTGGCGATCACGGCCTTCGGGTCGTTCCAGTCGAAGCCGACGGTGGCCGCCTTCTGCTGCAGCTTCAGCGCCCGCATGGGCGAGGGGATCGCGACCGGCACGCCATCGAGCAGCCCGTCATGGCGGACGCCGCGCTCGCGCTTCTCCTCGGCCTTGATGCGCTCCCACTGGCCCTTGGCGGCGCCGGCAGCGCGCGCATCCGCATCGCCGAAGACGTGCGGATGCCGGCGGATGAGCTTCCGCGTGATGGCCTCGACCACGTCGCCGAACCCGAACGCGCCGATCTCCGACGCCATCTCGGCATGATAGACGACCTGGAGCAGAAGATCGCCGAGCTCGTCGGCAAGCGAGCGCATGTCGTTGTTGGCGATCGCTTCGGCGACCTCGTAGGCCTCCTCGATCGTATAGGGCGCAATCGTCGCGAACGTCTGCTCGATGTCCCACGGGCAGCCGCCATTCGGACTGCGCAGGGCTGCCATGATTTCGAGGAGGCGGGCGATGTCGCGGGATGGTGTCATAATGCGGATGCTTCGCGGGATGGGCGGAGATCGGGAAGGCCCGCGACCGTATCAAAGCCGGCCGGCGACAGCGAGAGCCGATCGCGGCCGACGAGCGTATCCGCGATCCTGCCACGGGCGCGGAATGCTTGCGTCAGGCAGGCGGCGTCAATAGGATTCCAGCCGGGGGGCCGGACTGTTCCTGCCACGTTGGTGGCAATGGGCGAGGGCGCGATGGCCGAAGAACTGCAAACCGTGCAAAGCGTGCGCTCCGCCACGCTGGGTGACGCCTGTGTGCGCGACATTCCCCGGCTCGTTTCCAAGGCCGAGTTGAAGGCGCTGTCGAAGATCGACAGCCCGCGCTTCACCGCCGCCGTGCTGATCGAGGTCGCGACTGTGGTCGCCGCCATCGCGGTCAGCGAATATTTCCACAATCCCGTCGTTTATGTGCTGGCGGTCATCGTCATCGGCACGCGCATCAACGCCTTCGGCGCGCTGATGCATGACGCCGCGCACTACCGCGCCTATACGAACCGGCTGACCAACGACATCGTGGGCGAGCTGCTGGCGCTGCCGACCACGACATCGATGGCCGGCTACCGCAACACCCACTTCGCCCACCACCGGGCGCTGAACGGCGAGAACGATCCGGACTGGAACCGCGATTCCGGCCGCGAGGAATTCTCGTTTCCGGTGCCGCCGAAGGTGCTCGCCGGACGCGTGCTGCGCTATCTCGTCGGCCTGAAAATTCTGGCCTCGGTGGGGGGCTATCACAGCAACGACCAGACGCGCGACATCCCGGTGCTGCTGGCGCGGCTCAGGCTGGCGTTCTTCGCGCTGCTGCTGATCGGCTCGGTGATCTCGTTCAGCTTCGGCAAGCTCATCGTGCTCTACTGGCTCGTGCCGCTGGTCACGGCGTTTCTCGCCGTGCGCTACCTGCGGAGCGTCGCCGAGCACTACGCGGTCGAGCACGAGGATACGCTGAACGAGACCCGCACGGTGCTGGCGCCAGCGTGGGAAAGGTGGCTCGTCGCGCCGTGGGGTCTCAACTACCATCTCGAACATCACCTGTATCCGAGCGTGCCGTGCTTCCGGCTGCACGAACTGCACGCGCTGCTGATGACCCGCGAACCGTTTCCCGAGCTCGCGCACATCACGCACGGCTATTTCACCGGGCTGTTCCGCGACGCCTCGATCTTCTCCGATCCGCGGCACGCGCGCGCCAAGGCGGACGCAGCGGAGCACCGGGCAGCCGCGGAAACCTGATCGCTCACGCGGCCCGCGGGCCGCGCTTCGTAGGAACAGGCAAGCAGCGGCCGTGGGCGAATACGCCGGGCGCTGGTTCACCTCCCGCATCTATTCCGATGGTTCACGAACCCGAGGGAACAGGCCGCTTTGTCACTTATTAAAGTCGCATAAGATATATTATGGAACTAATTCCGGATGGGCATGGCCGGACCTGTGGCCGGGCTCAGCTTGGAAGTTCGCCGGGAAGCTCGATGGTCAGGCCGTCGTATGCCGGTTCGACGCCGGCCGGCACGCGCGCCTTCACCGTGGCGTAGTCAAGATCGATGTGCATGTGGGTCAGCACGGCGCGCTTCGGCCGCACGCGCGCGATCCAGTCCAGCGCCTCGCTGAGGCTGAAGTGGCTGGGATGCGGCGTATAGCGAAGCGCATCCACGATCCACACGTCGAGATTGGCGAGCGCCGGCAGCGACTCCTCCGGCAATGCGCTCACGTCGCACGAATACGCCAGCGCGCCGATACGCAAGCCGAGCGTGTCGATGTCGCCATGGACCTGCCGGAACGGTGTGATGGTCATCGCGCCGCCGGCGCCTGCAATTGTAAACGCGTGGCCGGCCGTGACGGTGTGCGCTTTCAGGATCGGCGGATACGCGCCGCCGGGTGCCGTCGCGAAGCAGTAGCCGAAGGCCTCGTTCAGCCGGGCCAGCGTCGGCGCGGCGGCATAGACGTCGACCAGCCGCCGCGTGTTCAGCCAGAAGGTGCGCAGGTCATCGATGCCGTGCGTGTGGTCGGCGTGGCTGTGCGTGTAAACGACGCCGTCGAGAGTGTTAACGCCGGCGGCGAGCAGTTGCTGCCGCATGTCCGGTCCGGTGTCGACCAGCACGCGGGTCGTGCCGCCGGTCGCGATCTGTTCCACGAGGATCGAGCAGCGCGTGCGCCGGTTTCTCAGGTTCTTCGGATCGCATTCGCCCCAGTCGTTGCCGATGCGCGGCACGCCCGGCGACGAGCCGCAGCCGAGAACGGTGACGCGGAGCGTCGTGCTCGTGGCTCCCGTCACGGCGGCGGCACCTTGCTGAACAGCCGGAAGAAATTCCGCGACGTGATCTCGCCGATCGCCTCGAGGCTGACACCGCGCACCTCGGCGAGCACACGCGCCGTGTCGCGCACGTAGGCCGGCTCGTTGCGCTGGCCGCGGTGCGGCACCGGCGCGAGGTAGGGCGCGTCGGTCTCGACGAGCAGCCGCTCGAGCGGCGCCGATGCGGCGACCGCGCGGATGTCGTCGGAACGCTTGAAGGTCAGGATGCCGGAGAACGAAATGGAGCCGCCGAGCGCCAGCGCGCGCTCAGCCAGCCGGGCTCCGGAGGAGAAACAGTGGAGCAGGAAAGGGAAGGTCCCCTTCCCCGTCTCCGCTTCCAGAATATCGCCGATGTCGTCGTCGGCCTCGCGCGCGTGGATGACGAGCGGCAGACCGGTGATGCGGGCGGCGGCGATGTGGCGGAGGAAGCCTTCACGCTGCGCCTCACGCGGAGAATTGTCGTAGTGATAGTCGAGCCCGGCTTCACCGATCGCGACGACCTTCGGGTCTTCGGCGAAGCGCACGAGATCGTCCACTGTCACGTCGAGTTCTTCATGGGCGTTATGCGGATGCGTGCCGATCGAGCACCAGATGCGGTCGTAGCGCTCGGCGATGGCGCGGATCGCCGCGAACTTCTTCACGCGCGTCGAGATTGTCACCATCGTGCCGACGCCGGCTTC
>CAYOUO010000298.1:0-6951 GCA_964407155.1 uncultured Hyphomicrobiales bacterium
ACGGCGCCTCGCCGACCCGGCCCGCCGCCACCTTCACTTCGCCGATGTGGATCAGGCCCCGCAGGAACGTCCCCGTGGTGATGACCACCGCGCCCGCCGCCAACCGGCTGCCGTCGGCGAGCAGAACCGCCCGCACCCGGCCGCCCTCGATCTCGAGATCGACCGCCTCGCCCTCGATGACCGTGAGATTTGCCTGTTCCCGCAGCAGGGACTGCACCGCCGCCTTGTAGAGCTTGCGGTCCGCCTGCGCCCGCGGCCCGCGCACCGCCGGCCCTTTCTTCCGGTTCAGCACCCGAAACTGGATGCCGGCAGCGTCCGCCGCCACGCCCATGATGCCGTCCAGCGCATCGATCTCGCGGACCAGATGGCCCTTCCCGAGGCCGCCGATTGCCGGCTTGCAGGACATTGCGCCGAGGGTGCCAACAGTGTGCGTCACCAGCGCCGTCCGCGCGCAAAAGCGTGCCGAGGCCCCTGCCGCTTCGGTGCCGGCGTGTCCGCCGCCGATCACGATGACATCGAAATTCGCGTCCATACCCTGCCGTACCCTAGGGATTCCGCCACGTCAAAGCCCGGCGACGGGGAGGGATGTTTCACGTGAAACATTACTTCCCGATGCAGAAGTCGCGAAAAATCACGTCGAGCATGTCCTCCACGTCGATTTTCCCGGTGATTCTCGCCAGCGCATCGCCGGCGTGCCGCAGTTCCTCAGCCCTCAGTTCTAGCGGTCGCTCGGCTACCATCGCCTCCCGGATCGCCGCCAGGCAGTTCTCCAGTGCCGCTCGATGCCGTGCCCGCGTTAACAGCGGGCTCTCCGCCGGCGGCGCCAGAGCGGCAACCCGCTTCGTGATCGCCTCCAGCAACTCCGCGATTCCAGCCCCCGTCTTCGCGGAAACGTCGATGGCGTCACCCCGATCAACCTCTGCCAGCAGGTCGATCTTGTTCCGCACCCGAATCGCATCGGGGAAGGGCGCCTCATCGACCCGCAGATCTGCGGCATCCTCCAGCCAGAGCACCACGTCCGCATTCCTCGCCCGCTCCTCCGCCCGGCGGATGCCTTCCTGCTCGATCGCACTGGCCGTCTCGCGGAGACCGGCCGTGTCGACCAGCGTCACCGCATACCCTCCGAGATCGAGCCGGACCTCGATCAGGTCGCGCGTCGTTCCGGCTTCCGGCGTCACGATCGCGACATCCCGTCGCGCAATCGCGTTGAGCAGACTGGACTTCCCAGCGTTCGGGGGCCCGAGGATAACGACCTCCGCCCCGTCGCGGATGCGCTCGCCGCGTCGGTCGGCGAGGTGGTTAATAATCTCTTTTTCGAGGTCCGCCACGATGTCCCAGGCCTGAACACTGACCGAACCGGGAATGTCCTCTTCGTCGGCGAAGTCGAGTTCCGCCTCGATGAGGGCGCGGGCCCGGACGAGCCGTTCTCGCCAGTCCTCGTAGAGTGAGCCGAGCGCACCGTCCGCCTGAGCCAGCGCCTGCCGGCGCTGCGCCTCGGTTTCCGCCGCAATCAGGTCGGCGAGCCCCTCGACCTGCGTCAGGTCCATGCGGCCGTTGGCAAACGCGCGCCGCGTAAACTCGCCGGCTTCCGCCGGTCGAAAGCCGGGCAGGGCGCTGAGCGCCGTCAGAACCGCCGAGACCCCGGCGCGCCCGCCGTGCACGTGAAACTCCGCCACGTCCTCGCCGGTGAAGCTCGCCGGACCTGGAAAGAACAGCACCAGCCCCCGGTCGATGAGCGAGCCGTCCGCCGCCGTCAGCGGCCTCACCGCTACTTTGCGGGGCTCAGGCACCACTCCGGCCAGCGTTTCGAGTCCGAATCGGGCCGCCGGCCCGCTGATCCGAATCACCGCAATCCCGGCCGGCGGCGGACCGCTGGAGAGCGCAAAAATGGTGTCGGCTGCTGACATGCCGTTCGTCTAGTGAGCCCGTCCTGCGAAGTCCACTCCGGGTGACGCAGCCTCTGCGGCGACCTAGGTTCCAAAGCCTTGAGTTAAAACCTGCTCCGCTTCGAAACCAGCCCCTACCTGCTGCAGCACAGGGACAATCCCGTCCATTGGCGGCCCTGGGGTGAGGCTGCGCTTGCCGAGGCTCGCGCCGCCAACCGGCCGATCCTCCTCTCCATCGGTTACGCCGCCTGCCACTGGTGCCATGTCATGGCGCACGAGAGCTTCGAGGATCCCGCGATCGCCGAGCTGATGAACCGCCTGTTCGTGCCCATCAAGGTCGATCGCGAGGAGCGGCCCGACATCGACCAGATCTACATGGCCGCGCTTCAGGCGCTGGGCGAGCAGGGCGGCTGGCCGCTCACGATGTTCTTGACGCCCGCCGGCGAGCCGATCTGGGGTGGGACGTATTTCCCGCCCGCGTCGCGCTATGGCCGTCCCGGCTTTCGCGACATCATGAACGAAGTCGCGCGCATCTTCCGCGAGGAGCCGGAGAAAATCGCGCAGAACCGCGACTACCTGCTGCGTCGCCTGCATGAAAACCGCCCAAGCGACTCCGTGGACGTCGGACTGCCGCTTCTCGATGTCGCCGCCGACCGCCTCATCGCGCTGATGGACCCGCTCCGCGGCGGCACCCGCGGCGCCCCGAAATTCCCGCAGGCCGGTCTGCTCGAATTTCTGTGGCGCGCCGGCGAACGCACCGGCGAAGCGCGTTATCGCGACATCGTGCTGCTGACGCTCCGCGAGATTTCGAACGGCGGCATCTACGATCACATCGGCGGCGGCTTCGCCCGCTATTCGACCGACGAGCGCCGGCTCGTCCCGCATTTCGAGAAAATGCTCTACGACAATGCGCAGCTTCTCGACCTGCTTACCTTCGCCTGGCTGAAAACCGGTGATCCTCTCTTCGCGGCGCGCATTCAGGAAACGATCGGGTGGCTCGAACGCGAGATGCTGCTGCCCGGCGGCGCCTTCGCCGCCAGCCTCGATGCCGACTCAGACGGCCACGAAGGCCGCTTCTATGTGTGGACGCGCAGCGAAATTCTTGACGCGCTCGGCGCGGAGGAGGGTGCCCTTTTCGCCGACGCCTACGACATCACCGACGGCGGCAACTGGGAAGGCGCCTCGATCCCGAACCGCACCGGCAAGCCGCGCCTGACCGCGGATGCAGAAGCCCGCCTCGCCGCCGATCGCACGAAACTTCTGGCCCGCCGCGCCACCCGCGTTCGGCCGGCGACCGACGACAAGGTGCTCGCCGACTGGAACGGCCTGATGATCGCGGCGCTTGCTTTTGCCGGCGCAAGCTTGGGCCGCAACGACTGGATTGATCTTGCCGCCTGCGCCTTCGCTTTCATCGAGCGCGAGATGATGCAGGACGGCCGCCTCGCCCACGCCTGGCGCGGCAGGACTTCCGTGTTTCCCGGTCTCGCATCGGACTATGCGGCCATGGCGAAGGCGGCGCTCGCGCTCCACGATGCAACGTTCGACGCCACATGGCTGGCAAAGGCCGAAGCGCTGATGGCAGCGCTCCGCGCTCACCACTGGAATGCAGCCGAACCCGGTTACTTCGTCACTGCCGATGACGCGGAAGCTCTGATCGTTCGCCCGAAGGCGATGACCGACGAAGCCGTGCCGAGCGCCACGTCCGTCGCTGCGCAGAATCTCATCCGCCTCTGGCACCTGACCGGCAACGACACCTGCCGCGCTGACGTTGACTCCATCCTTGGCTCGGCCGGCAGCGCCATTGCCGGGAACCTCTTCGCCACCACTGGCCTCCTCAACGCGCTCGATCTTCGTCTGAACGCGATCGACGTGGTGATCCTAACGCCGCCCGCCGGGGACGATGCCGCGATGGTGCGTACCGCGCGCGCCAACGCCATGCCGGACGTGATTCTTTCCCGACACGCTGGCACGGTGGACCTTCGCGAGAACCACCCGGCTCACGGGAAAACGGCAGTTGGCGGTGCGGTCACTGCATACCTCTGCCGTGGCGAAACGTGCTCGCTGCCGGTTACCGATGCCGCCGATCTGGCAGCACTGCTTTCGGCGCGAACGACATCACCAGGCTGAGTGCCGGCCAGTTTGATCAGGATCCGGACTTAATCCCTGTCATCGGCGGGATCGTCCGCATCCTCCGATTTGCCGTCCCGCTCGCCGCCCTCTTGGCGCGATGCCTTCAACGCATCAAGCAGCGACGGCCTGCTCGTCGTTGACTTCGGAACTTCGCCGGCAATTTGCCGAAAAGAATAACGATCGCGGACGTTGGCGTTGAAGTATTCGCCTTTGGAGAAGGCGGCCGCCATGCCCGCGCCAACCGATGGCGGCACGAGCTGGTAGACATAAACCTTGCCGCTGGTGAAGACGATCCGGAGCTCGTTGCGCGCCTCGTCGTAGCGCCAGTCCTGAATGACGGTCGAAGGCATTGGACTGCTCCGCTTTCGCGGGCGAGGCAACAAGCCTCTATGTGTTCATCTGATCGAAGAAGTCGGCGTTGTTCTTCGTCTGCTTCAGCTTGTCGAGCAGGAACTCGATCGCATCGACCGTGCCCATCGGCATGAGAATGCGGCGGAGCACGTACATCTTCTTGAGAACGTCCGGTGCGACGAGCAGCTCTTCCTTGCGCGTGCCCGACCGGGTGATGTCGATCGCCGGGAAGACGCGCTTGTCGGCGACCTTGCGGTCGAGAATGATTTCCGCGTTACCGGTCCCCTTGAACTCTTCGAAGATCACTTCGTCCATGCGGCTGCCGGTATCGATGAGCGCGGTCGAGATGATGGTAAGCGAGCCGCCCTCCTCGATGTTGCGCGCCGCGCCAAAGAAGCGCTTCGGCCGCTGCAGGGCGTTGGCATCGACACCGCCGGTCAGAACCTTGCCCGACGACGGCACCACCGTGTTGTAGGCACGACCGAGGCGCGTGATCGAATCGAGCAGGATGACGACATCGCGGCCATGCTCGACCAGGCGCTTGGCCTTCTCGATCACCATTTCGGCGACCGCGACGTGCCGCGCCGCCGGCTCGTCGAAGGTCGAGGAGATGACCTCGCCCTTCACCGAGCGCTGCATGTCGGTCACTTCTTCCGGCCGCTCGTCGATGAGCAGAACGATCAGGTAGCACTCGGGGTGATTGCTCGCGATCGAGTGGGCGATGTTCTGCAGGATGACAGTCTTGCCGGTGCGCGGCTGCGCGGTGATCAGAGCGCGCTGGCCTTTGCCGAGCGGCGCCACGAGATCGATGATGCGCGCCGTCAGGTCCTTGCCGGTCGGGTTTTCCAGCTCCATCCGGAAGCGGGTCGTCGGGTAGAGCGGCGTCAGGTTGTCGAAGTGCACCTTGTGGTGCTTCTTCTCCGGGTCTTCGAAGTTGATCGAGTTCACCTTGAGCAGCGCAAAGTAGCGTTCGCCGTCCTTCGGCCCGCGGATCTGCCCCTCGACCGTGTCGCCGGTGCGCAGAGAGAAGCGGCGTATCTGCGAGGGCGACACGTAAATGTCGTCCGGTCCCGCGAGATAGTTCGCCTCGGGCGAGCGCAGGAAGCCGAATCCGTCCTGCAGCACCTCGACCACGCCCTCGCCGATGATGTCGGTGTCCTGCGCAGCGAGCTGCTTCAGGATCGCAAACATCAGCTCCTGCTTGCGCAGCGTGGAGGCGTTTTCAATCTTCAGTTCTTCGGCAAAGGCGAGGAGCTCGACCGGCGTCTTGGTCTTGAGGTCCTGCAGTTTCACTTCGGGCATGGAGTTCACAATTCTCGGGAGTAGGGGAAGACAGCACGGCGGGAGGTAAGCTGCAGAACTTGTTTGAAGCCGGGGCAGGATCACCGCCACCGGATCGGCACTCTGGCTTGGCGCCCGTGCCTGTCTGCTTTGTGCGGTGGGCGGAACATAGCCATTCACGCCCTCATCGGCAAGAGGCCCCGCGCCCCATCGGTGTGAGGTCCCCTCAGGCACGGTCAAAAGGGCTTCACAACCACCAGGATGACGATGCCGATGAGGAGCAGCGTCGGGATTTCGTTCACCATGCGGTAGGCCCGCGCCGGAAACCGATTGTTGTCACTTGCGAAATCACGCAGGCGCGCACCGAGCCAGAGATGAAAGGCCGTCATCGCGACCACCAGCACGAGCTTCAGCGACAGCCAGTGGTCGGCCCAGAAATGACCGGACGTCGCCAGCGCCAGTCCGGCCAGCCATGTCGCGATCATTGCCGGCGTCATGATCACCGAGTAGAGCCGACGCTCCATGACCTTGAAGGTCTCGGCTTTATCCGATCCTGATTCCGCATCGGCGTGATAGACGAACAGGCGCGGCAGATAAAAAATCCCCGCCATCCATGCCACCACCGCAATGATGTGGAGTGCCTTCACCCAGAGATACGCGTCACCGGCGAGCCTGCTCATTGCCGCACTCTCGCGACCAGCCGTGCCACATGCTCCGGCGGCGTCTGCGGCACGATGCCGTGGCCAAGATTGAAGATGAAGCGCCCACCGGCAAGCGCATGTTTGATGCGGTCGATCCCGGTGTCCATCGCATCCCCGCCGGCGACGACCAGTGCCGGATCGAGATTGCCCTGTACGGCGACCCGCGGCTGCAGACGGTGACGCGCCCAGTCGACATCGACCGCACTATCGACCGAAACACAGTCCACGCCGCTCTCCTGCGCGAAGCGCTCGAGTCGCGCGCTGCCGATGCCCCTCGGAAAACCGATCACGCGCACCCCCGGCTCGTTCGCCTTCACCGCACTCACAATCTCCGCCGTCGGCTGCAGCACGAACCGCTCGAACCCATCATCGTCGAGCACGCCCGCCCATGTGTCGAAAACCTGAACGACATCAGCGCCCGCTCGAATCTGCGCCGTCAAATATTCCACCGACGCTTCGGCGAGTACATCGATCAGTTGCCGCATCGCGTCACGCTCGGCCGCGGCAAACGCCAACGCCGGCGCCTGGTCCAGCGTTCCGCGACCGGCGATCATGTAAGTCGCGACCGTCCACGGCGCCCCGCAGAAACCGATCAACGACTT
>CAYOUO010000299.1:0-10868 GCA_964407155.1 uncultured Hyphomicrobiales bacterium
ACAGGACGATCGTGACCGCCAGCCCCGGTGCTGCATCGGCAAGCGACAGTCGCCCACCGTAGGATTCGACGATATCGGACACGATCGCGAGCCCCAGGCCGCTGCCGCGGCGGGCACCAAGCGCCACGCCGCGGTTGAGCACCGCCGCCCGGTCCGCCTCCGGGATGCCCGGCCCATCGTCGCTCACCGCGATGACGGTCCCCTCCCTCGTCGCCGCGGCCGCGACGCACACGCGCGTCTTTGCAAATCGCGCGGCATTCTCGACGAGGTTGCCGAGCATCTCGGTCAGGTCGCCTTCATCGATGGCCGCGATGCAACCGGACTCCACGTCCACGCGAAACTCCAGCCGCTCGCTGCCAGGCGTGCGACGCACCACTTCAATGATGCGGCGAGCGACGGACGCCACATCCGTTTGGGTTTTCCCCCGCCGCTGCGAAACTCGCGCGCGCGCAAGTTCCCGCTCCACATGCTGACGGATGGCGTCGGCGCTTTTCTCGATCTCGTCGGCAAGCGCCGTATTGCCCTGCGCGCGCAGTGTGCGGATATCGGCGGCGATCACCTGAAGCGGCGTCTTCAGGCCGTGGGCAAGATCTGCGGCACGTGCCCGGGCGCGCCGCAAGGCTGCGTCCTGCGCTTCGAGTAGCCGGTTGATCTCCTCAGTGAGCGGCTGGACCTCCGCCGGCACCATTCCATCGAGACGTTCTCGCCGTCCCAGCACTACGCTCCGCAGGGAATCGTGCAGGGCGGCCAGCGGTGCCAATCCCACCGTGATCTGGGCAAAGAACGCCGCCGAAAGGATCACCGCGAGCAAGAGCAGCGCCGGTACCAGTTCGCCGAGATAACTGCGGACCGCCCGGCTGATCGTCCCGTGATCTTCGGCCACGACGAAGCGGACTGCCCGCCCGTCCGCATCGGTGATCGTCCGCTCAAGAACGAGAAGCAGCGCCTCGCCCGGCCCTTTCGCCTCGTAAAAGTGACGCCGCCCATCAGCAAAGGCCGCGGGCAGCGCGATCGCGCCGTCCCATAGCGATCGCGAGCGCGCCACTGCGCCGGTCTTGAGGTCTGTCGCCTGCCAGTAATAGCCGGACAGCGGCAGGCCGAAGCGCGGATCGCTGACGGCACCCGGCGCCAGCGTCAGCGCACTGTCGGAAAAAGTGGTCGCGGCGATCACCTGGTTGAGATCGACGGTCAGGTCCGTCTCGACCTGCCGCTCGACGTGCCGCTCGAACAGGTAGACCAGGCCGGCCCCGGCGATGGCGAGGACCACGACCACCGCGATGGCCGCCGCGAGGGACAACCGCAGGCGGATCGAGCCGCGTCTCATCCCTGCCCGCCGGCGACCCGGTAGCCGAAGCCGCGCCGGGTCTCGATCACGTCGTTGCCGAGCTTCCGTCTCAGCCGCGCGACGATCACCTCGATCGCGTTGGGGTCGCGGTCGTTGCCGCGATCGTAGAGGTGCTCCGCGAGTTCGGTGGAAGGAACCACGCGCCCGGCATGGTGAATGAGAAATGCCAGCAACCGGTACTCGAGCGGCGAGAGCGCCGCCGGTTCGCCGTTCAGTGAAATCTCCATCTGCCGCGTATCGAGTGCGAGCGCACCCGCGCGGATGACAGGCGCCGGTTGCCCGGTGGAGCGGCGGATGAGCGCCCTCACCCGTGCCACCACCTCCTCCATCTGGAACGGCTTCGGCAGATAGTCGTCGGCGCCGAGGTTGATGCCCTCCACCCGCTCCGCCCACGCACCGCGCGCGGTGAGGACGAGCACCGGAAACCGCCGCCCGCCCTCCCGCCAGCGCCTGAGCACCGACAGCCCGTCCATCGTCGGCAGCCCGAGGTCGAGGACCACCGCGTCGTAGGTCTCCGTATCGCCACGGAACCACGCGTCGTCGCCGTCGGTCGAAAGATCGACGGCCATGCCCGCCCCGCGCAGCGCGCTGCACAGGTCCTGCGCGATGCGCGGCTCGTCCTCGACCACCAGCACCTTCATGGCGGACTCTCCGCGCCATCTTTGTCGTCGCCGTCATCGGCGCGCACGTCCACGGTGCGGCGGTGTCCATCCGGCGTCACGATGTCGAGCCGGTAGAACCACGCCTCGCTCCGCTGCACGAGATCGATCCCCACGACATCGCCCGGCGCCATTTGCCGCGCGCGCCTCAGAACATCCGCCAGCCCGCGGATATCGCCATGCGCGTAAAGATCGCGGGCCCGGTCCCCATCGAGGTCGTCGGCGCTGTGGACCGGCGAAGCGAGCGACATCAACGTCGCCCCGAAGAGCAGCATTACCGAAATTTTAGGCGCGGCCATCCGCGCATTCTAGCCGCAAAAGCTTGCAGGACGCTGGCAAGCCACGCGGCCGGCTGTCCGTTGCAAGGGTGCTGCAAGCAACGGCGGCATAGGAACGCCGCCGCCTTTCACGTGAATCGTCCGTGGAGCGCAGTTGATCGAGGAACTCTTCCGCATGTCCGTTCTTGGCAATGACTTCCGCTACGGCGCCGTCGCCCAGGCAATCCATTGGCTGACTGCCATTCTGGTTCTTGCCGCATGGCTGGTGGCGGGCACGTGGGAAGGCGGGCATCCCGAGATGAAGGTGCTGCACGAAACGCTCGGCCTTGCGGTCTTTGCGCTGGTGGTTCTGCGCGTCGTTTGGCGCGCCGTGGATGTCCGCCCGGCGGAACTTCCCGGCAACGCCATTCTCGCGCTTCTTGCGCGCGTCATGCATTGGACGCTGTACGCCTTGCTCATTTTCATCCCGCTGACGGCGATCATCGGGTCGTGGCTCGAGGGCCACGCGCTTACGATCTATGCGCTCGGCAACATCGGACCGTTCCTGACGGCCTCGCGTACCCTTGGCCACAGGATTCTCGACGTGCATCAACTGCTGGGCACGACCATCATCTGGCTGGCGGGCCTGCATGCAGCGGCCGCGATTTTCCATCAGATCGTGCTGCGTGACCGGACGCTCCGCCGCATGCTGCCGGTGGGATAAGACGCGTCGCGCCAACCGGCGCTCCGGCATTGACCTGCATCGTCCTCGCCCGCGATGCGGTGCTCGCGCTCGAAAACGTCGCGCCGGCCGGTGTTTACATTCCCTAACCAGCGCGGCCATCTTGCAAAATGGACAAGTGCAGCCTTGTGCGCCGCCGCGCCGCGTTGATAATGCGTGGACCGGCCACTACATTTCAGTGCTGCTTAACGCCCTGCAGGGGCGCGGCTGGCAATCCGGGAGGAGCTGAGAAGTGAAATATAATCGTCCGCAGGCAACCGCATCGTGGGGCACCCAGGCCAAGGATTGGGAAAAGGGCATTGATTACCATCGCCTGACGGTGGAACGGCTCAAGCGGGCGCAGGCCGCGATCCGCCACGCCGGTCTTGCCGGCGTGCTCGCCTTCAACTTCGACAACATCCGCTACATCACCGGCACCCACATCGGCGAGTGGACGCGCGACAAGTTCTTCCGCTACGCGCTCTGCCCGGTCGAAGGCCCGCCCTACCTGTGGGACCCGGCCGCCCCCGCCAAGCGCATTTCCTCCCCTTGGATCGCCGATAACGTCGGCGCGCCGCTCACCACCATGCAGGGCGCGCTCCCGCCGCACCTCGGTGTCGCCACCGATTTCGCCAAGCAGATCAAGAAGGCGCTGGTCCACTACGGCATCGACAAGGAACCGATCGGCGTCGACACGCTCGAACTGCCCATGCTGCGCGCCCTCGAGAAGGAGGGCATCGAGGTCGTCGATGGCCAGCAGGCCATGCTCGACGCGCGCGAGGTGAAGACCCCCGACGAGATTGAGCTGCTCAAGATGGCGAGCGCCATGGTCGATGCGACCTACGTCGACATCGCCAAGGCGATCCGTCCCGGCACGCGCGAAAACGAGCTTGTGGCCATCGCCAACGACCGGCTCTTCCGCCTCGGCTCGGAACGCGTCGAGTGCGTGAACTCGGTGTCCGGCCAGCGCGGCCGCCCGCACTCGCACACATTCTCCGACCGCATCATCCAGCCGGGCGACATGATCTTCCTCGACATCATGCACTCGTTCAACGGCTACCGGACCTGCTACTACCGCACCTTCATCTGCGGCGAGCCGAACAAGTACCAGATCGACGCCTACGAGACCGCGTCCAAGTGGATCAGCGCCTCGATCGACATGATCAAGCCGGGCGTGACGCCGGATGAGGTTGCGAGGGTGTGGCCGAACGCCACCGATTTCGGCTACCGCAACGAGGACGAGGCGTTCCTGCTGCAGTATGGCCACGGCGTCGGACTCTCCCTCTGGGAACGCCCGATCTTCTCCAAGCGTTTCACCGGACAGAACGAAGGCCTGAAAGAAGGCATGGTGTTCGCGCTGGAGACCTGGAAGGGTGCGGAGGACGGCTCCGGCGCGGCCCGCATCGAAGAGGAGGTCGTCGTCACCAAGGACGGCTGCCAGATCATCACCAACTTCCCGTCCGACCACCTGATTTCCTGCGGCCTGCCCGGCTGCGAGGTGTTCTAGCTGGCCGGACGCGACGGAGGCCGGTCCGCCGGCCTCCCCTGCCCGACGAGGCCTTCGTGCCGCATACGCCCGTTACCATTCTCACCGGCTTTCTTGGCAGCGGCAAAACCACGCTGCTCAATCGTGCGCTGCGCGATCCCGCGCTGGCGCGCACCGCCGTGGTGATCAACGAATTCGGCGAGATCAGCCTCGATCATTCGCTGGTCGCGGAGAGCGACGACACCGTGATGGTGTTGGAGAACGGCTGCCTGTGCTGCACCGTGTTCGGCGATCTCGTCGGTACGCTGAATGCGCTCTATCACCGCCGCGAGGCGGGCGAGATCCCACCCTTCGAGCATCTCGTCATCGAGACCTCGGGCCTCGCCGATCCGGCGCCGGTCGCCCAGGCGTTCCTGTCCGATCCGACGCTCGCCGGGCTCTATCGCATCGGGCTCGTCATCGTCACCTTCGACGCGGTCAACGGACCAGGCACGCTCGACAATCACGAGGAGTCCGTCCGGCAGGTGGCGCTTGCCGACCATATCCTCATCACCAAGCTCGACCTCGTACCGGCAGCCGAACGGGCGGCCACGCGCGCCAGGATCGAGGAGCGGCTGCGCAACCTCAATCCCGCCGCTGCCATCCACGCCATCGACGATCCCGGTCTCGATCCGATCCGCCTCATCAGCGATCGTGGCATCGATCCGACGACGAGCGACGAGGCGGCGAAGATGTGGCTGAACGTGCCGGCCTATGAGCACACCGGTCATGATCATCTCGATCACGACCACGATCATGACCACTTCCACCACCACAGCACCGATATCGCCTCCTTCGCCTTCATCCGCGAAGAGCCGACGTCGCGCTATGCGCTCCAGCTCCTGCTCACGGCGCTGGAGAAGAACCTCGGGCCGAACCTTCTGCGCGTGAAGGGCCTCGTCAACGTCAAGGAAGAGCCGGACCGTCCGGCGGTGATCCAGGGCGCGCAGCACCTGCTGCACAATATCTCGTGGCTGGACCGCTGGCCCGACGACGACCACCGCACACGCATCGTCTTCATCACCCAGAATTTCGAGCGCGCCGATGTCGAGGAAATCATCGGCACGCTCGACCGCGTCGCCAACCGCACCGCGAAGGCGCGCGAACGCGCCGCCGGATCGGCATGACGGCGCCATGCAAACCGGACATCGGAGCGACACCCGCCGGCAGCGTCATGACGACGCCTGCGCCGGCGGGAATTTCACGGGGGAGAAACGGCTGTGTGGGACAACTTCAACCTTCTGAATGAATTCAACATCCTGCGCATCATGTGCGGTCTGTTCTTCATTCCGCACATCATCGGCAAGTACACCGAGCCTAAAGCGCTGGAGCTCTTCGGCGCCTTCGGGTTCAATCCCCCGAAGCTGTGGCTGAACATCGCCTGCATCATTGAGATCGTGCTCACGGTCGGGCTCTTTTTCGGCATCCTCACGCGCTACGTCGCGGCGATCGCCGCTATCCACCTCGCCGTGGCGGCGATCTCGACCTACCGCCACAATCACAAATGGCTCTGGCACATCGGGGGATGCGAGTACTGCGTCTTCTGGGCGCTGGCCTGTGTCGTCGTCGCCATGCACGCCTGGCACGTATAAGCACGTCTCCCGCGCGGGCGACCGCGTTCATCGGTTCTGTATCTGGAGGAATGGAATATGAAGGTCGGTTTCATCGGTCTCGGCAAGATGGGCACCGCAATGGCGGATCGCATCCTTGGCGCCGGACATCAGCTCGCGGTTTTCAACCGAACCGAATCGAAGGCCGCCGATCTGGTCAGCCGCGGCGCGACGCTGGCCAAGACCGTCGCCGACGCCGCCAGGTTCGGCGACGTCGTCGTCACCATGGTGGAGAATGACAAGGCGCTGGCGCACGTCGTTCACGGTGACGGCGGCATCGCCCGCTCCCTGCCGAAGGGCGGCATTCATCTCGCCATGGGCACGCACAGCGTTCCGCTGATCGCCGAGCTCGTGCAGGTTCACGAGACCCACGGGCAGACGCTCGTCTCCGCGCCGGTGCTCGGCCGTCCCCCGGCGGCGGCTGCCGGACAGCTCGGCATCCTCGCCGGCGGCCCTGCCGCCGCGGTCGAGAAGTGCCGGCCGCTGTTCGAGGCGATGGGCCGCCGCACTTTCGAGTGCGGCGAGAAGCAGGTCGGCGCCGCCGCCGCCAAGATCGCCAACAACCTCGTTCTCGCCTGCGCCATCGAGGGGATGGCCGAGGGTTTCATCCTCGCCGAGAAATGCGGCGTGCCGGGCGCGGCCTTCTCCGACATCCTGACCGATGGCCTGTTCGCCTCGCCGGCCTACAAGATCTACGGCAAGATCATCGCCGAGAAGACCTACCTCAGCAATCCGGGCTTCGCCGCCACCACCGGCCTGAAGGACGTGAACCTCGCGCTCAATGCCGGAGAGATGGCGGGCGTGCCGCTGCCCTCCGCCGGCGTCTGCCGCGACCGGCTGGTGAGCGCCATCGCCCGCGGCCACGGAGATGCCGACTGGTCGGTGATGGCCGACGAGCAGGCCCGCGCCAGCGGCATGATCAAGTAGGCTTCGTCGAGCGGTATCGCGCGGAGGCGCTGGCGAAGCGCCTCCGCTTTTTTTATGCCGAAGCGGCGTCGGCGAGGATCATGTCGGCCGCTTTCTCCGCGATCATGACCGTCGGCGATGCCGTGTTGCCGGACGTGATCGTCGGCATGATCGAGGCGTCCACGACGCGCAGGCCCATCATGCCGTGCACCCTGAGCCGCGCATCGACCACCGCGCTGTCCTCCCCGCCCATGCGGCAGGTGCCGACCGGATGGAAGATGGTCGTGCCGATCTCGCCGGCGGCATGCTCCAGTTCCGCGTCGGTGGCGAACGCCGCGCCCGGCCGGAACTCGCGCGGCTGATAAGGCGCGTAGGCGCGGCTCTCCAGCACGAGGCGGCGCACGAGGCGGATCGCTTCCACGGCCACCCGCCGGTCGGCGTCGGCCGCCAGGTAATTCGGCTGGATCGCCGGCGCCGCGAACGGGTCGCTGTTCTTCGCCCGCACTTGGCCGCGGCTTTCGGGCCGGAGGTTGCATGCCGTGGCGGTGAAGGCCGGAAAGGCGTGCAGCGGCTCGCCGAACTTGTCGAGACTGAGCGGCTGCACGTGAAACTCGATGTTCGCGGTGGCGTGCTCCGGCCCCGAGCGCGCGAAGCCGCCCATCTGCGACGGCGCCATCGTCATCGGCCCGCGGCGCCTCAGCGCATAGTGCAGCGCCATGCCGGCGCGGCCGATGAAGCGGCCGGCCCGCATGTTCAGCGTATCCAAGCCATCGACCTCGAACACCATGCGGAGTTGCAGGTGGTCCTGCAGGTTGTTGCCGACCCACGGCGAGGCATGGACCACCGGAATGCCGAGATCGCCCAGCAGCGCCGGGTCGCCGATCCCGGAAAGCTGCAGCAGATGCGGCGAGTTGATCGCCCCGCCGGCGAGGATCACCTCGCGACCGGCGCGCACGGCCCGGACTTCGCCGCGATGGCGCACCTCGACGCCGGTTGCCCGCCGCCCGTCGAACAGCAGGCGCATCGCGTGGGCGTCGGTCCACAGCGTGAGGTTCGGCCGCTTCAGCGCCGGTTTCAGGAATCCGCGCGCCACCGACCAGCGCACGCCGCGCCGCTGGTTGACCTCGAAGTAGCCGGTGCCCTCGTTGTCGCCGCGGTTGAAATCCGCGGTCGGCGGAATGCCGAACTCCGCCGCCGCCTGCTGGAACAGGTCGAGCACCGGCCAGCTCAGCCGGAGCCGCTCCACCCGCCATTCGCCGCCGCTGCCGTGCAGCGCGTCGGCGGGCCCCTCGCGGTCCTCGCTCTTCAGGAAATACGGCAGCACATCGTCCCACGACCAGCCGGCGTTGCCGAACTGGCGCCAGTGATCGTAGTCGGCCGCCTGCCCGCGCATGTAGATCATGCCGTTGATCGCCGACGAGCCGCCGATCACGCGCCCGCGCGGATAGCCGAGCGAGCGGCCGTTCAGGCCGGGCACCGGCTCGGTGCGATAGCACCAGTCGGCGCGCGGATTGCCCATGGCGTAGAGATCGCCGACCGGGATGTGGAACCACATCCAGTTATCGTGGCCGCCGGCTTCCAGAACGAGAACCGAATGGCGGCCGGAAGCGGAGAGCCGGTTGGCCAGCACCGAGCCGGCCGTGCCGGCGCCGACGATGACGAAATCGTAGTGCGCCTCAGCCGGCGGCGAAGCCATGTCCCGACCTCGCCGCGTCTCCCGACATCAGAGCAGGATGCGCAGCGGCGCCTCGACGATCGCCTTGAACGCCGCGAGCAATTCAGCGCCGAGTGCCCCGTCGACCACGCGGTGATCGCACGACAGCGTCACCGTCATCACGCTTTCGAACTTCGCGCTGCCGTCGGCCTGCTCCACCGCCTGCCGCCGCGTGGCACCGACCGCGAGGATCGTGCCGTGCGGAGGGTTGATGATCGCGGAGAACTCGCGCACGCCGTACATGCCGAGATTGGAGACGGCGCTGGCGCCGCCCTGGTATTCTTCCGGCATCAGCTTGCGCACGCGCGCTCGCGCCGCGAGATCGCGCACCTCGGCCGAGATCGTCTTGACCGATTTGGAATCGGCCGAGCGCACGACCGGCGTGATCAGGCCGCCGTCGATGGCGACTGCCACCGCGACGTCCGCGCGCGCGAACCTCAGGATGCGGTCGCCGGCCCACACCGCGTTGGCGGCGGGCACGGTCTGCAGCGCCACCGCCCATGCCTTCACGATGAAGTCGTTGAGCGACAGCTTGTAGGCGGCCGTTCCATCCTTGCCGCGCGGCGCCCCGGCGTTCAACTCCTCGCGCACCTTGATCAAGGCGTCGACCGTAACGTCGCCGACAAGGTAGAAGTGCGGCACGGTCTGCTTGGCCACCTGCAGGCGGCTGGCGATGGTCTTGCGCATGCCGTCGAGGGGAACTTCCTCGAACGGCACGCTCTTGTAGAGCGCCATCACTTCGGCTGCGCCCAATCCAGTGGCGAGCGCGGCACCCGCGGTGGAGACGCGCGGCGCCGAGCGCACGTCGGCGGCGACGACACGGCCGCGCGGTCCGGTGCCCGACAGTTTCGAAACGTCGATGCCGGCCTCGGCGGCGAGCCGCCGCGCCAGCGGCGTGATCGCCCGGCCGTTGGCCTTGGCCGTGCCGTAGTCCTTCGTCGGCGTGCGCACCTCGCGATAGGGATCGAGCACGATCGGTCCCGAGGGTGCTGCCGCGGCAACCGGCGCGGCTCGCGTTGCCGGCGCTGGCACCGAAGCTGGCTTGACGGTGGCGGGGGGAGCGGCAGGGGCGGCGGCCGCCTGCGGCGCCGATGTCGCCTTGGCCGCAACGGGCGCCGGTGAAGCGCCGCTCGCGCCATCGCCGATGATCGCCACCACGGCGCCGACCTTGGCGACCTCGCCGACGTTGACCTTGATCTCCGAGAGAACGCCGCCGGCGATCGCCTGAATCTCCATCGAGACCTTGTCGGTCTCGATCTCGAACAGGTTCTCGCCCTGCTTCACCGTGTCGCCGACGGACTTGAACCACGTCGTGACCTTGCCTTCGGCGACGGTCTCGCCGAGCTGCGGCATCAGAACGTCCATGGCGTTACCTCTAGCTGCCGAGTGTCTGCCGCACGCGCTCGACGATCCGCGGAACGCTCGGGATCGCGAGGTCCTCCAGCTTGTCGGAGGCCGGCAGCGGAATGTGCGGCGTGGTGATGCGGACCGGCGGCCCGTCGAGGTCGTAGAAGCCCTCGTCGGCCACGATCGAGACGATCTCCGCGCCCCAGCCGCACAGCCGCGGATTTTCCTCCACGGTGAACAGCCGTCCCGTGCGTCCGACCGATTCCAGGATCGTGCGGGTGTCGAGCGGCACCAGGCAGCGCACGTCGATCACCTCGCAGTCGATGCCGTGCTCGGCGGCGAGCTTCTCCGCCGCCTCCAGCGCGCGCGGCACCATCATGGCGAGCGCGATGATGGTGGCGTCCTTGCCCGGCCGCAGGATCTTCGCCGTGCCAAGCGTATCGACGATCTCGCCGTCCGGCACCTCGCCCTTCGAGGCATAAAGCCCCTTGTGCTCGAGGAAGATCACCGGGTTGGGATCGCGCACCGAAGCCGCGAAAAGGCCGATCACGTCGACCGGCGACGACGGCGCCACGACCTTGAGGCCGGGAATCATCATGCACCAGTTCTCGACGCTCTGGCTGTGCTGCGCGCCGAAGCGCACCCCGCCGCCGTTGCCGGTGCGCACGACCAGCGGCACCTTCACCTGCCCGTTGGTCATGTAGCGGCTCTTCGGAAACTCGTTCGCGATGTAGTCGAAGCACACCGCGATGAAGTCCGAGAACATGATCTCGGCGATCGGCTT
>CAYOUO010000300.1:0-3710 GCA_964407155.1 uncultured Hyphomicrobiales bacterium
GAGCCCCCTCATCCCGGGACCTCTCCCCGCAGGGGAGAGGGAGTTCGGCCGCGCCGGCGGCCCGCAGCATCTCTTTGCCAGCGTATGCGATAGCGTGCCGCTTTGCTGATGCTACGGAATGACATAGTGAAAGACACATGGCCGCCTATATCGTCCGCCGCATCCTGTTCATGATCCCGACCCTGCTCGGCATCATGCTGGTGTCGTTCGTGGTGGTGCAGTTCGCGCCCGGCGGGCCTGTCGAGCAGGTGATCGCCAAGCTAACCGGCGCCGACACGGGAGCGACCTCGCGCATCGGCGGCTCGGCCGGCGGCGACTTCGGCGCGCGCGGCAACATGCAGGCCGGCGCGCAGCAGTTCGATGCGGTCAATTCCAAGTATCGCGGCGCGCAGGGGCTCGATCCGGAGTTCATCAAGAAGCTCGAGAAGCAGTTCGGCTTCGACAAGCCGCCGCTCGAACGCTTCGGGCTGATGCTGTGGAACTACGCGCGCTTCGACTTCGGCCAGAGCTATTTCCGCGACATCAGCGTGGTGAAGCTGATCGAGGAAAAGATGCCGGTGTCGATCTCGCTCGGCCTGTGGATGACACTGCTCTCCTCCGCGATCGCGATCCCGCTCGGCATCCGCCAGGCGGTGAAGGAAGGCTCGCGCTTCGACACCTGGACTTCCGCCGTGATCATCGTCGGCTACGCCATTCCCGGCTTCCTGTTCGCGATCCTACTCATCATCCTGTTCGCCGGCGGTTCCTTCTGGGACGTCTTCCCGCTGCGCGGGTTGTGGTCGGACGAATACGTGAAGATGCCGTTCTGGCAATGGGTGACCAACCCGCGGGCGATGGCGGATTATTTCTGGCACCTCGTGCTGCCGCTCACCGCCATGTCGCTTTCGGCCTTCGCGACGACGACACTGCTGACGAAGAACTCGTTCCTCGATGAAATCCGCAAGCAATACGTGATCACCGCGCGCGCCAAGGGCCTGAATGAACGGCAGGTGCTTTACGGGCACGTATTCCGCAACGCGATGCTGATCGTGATCGCCGGCTTTCCGGGCGCGTTCGTGGCGGCGTTCTTCACCGGCTCGCTCCTGATCGAGACGATCTTCTCGCTCGACGGGCTCGGGCTGCTCAGCTTCGAATCGGTGGTGAACCGCGACTACCCGGTGGTGTTCGCGACGCTCTACATCTTCTCGCTGGTCGGGCTGGCGGTGAACCTCATCTCCGACCTCACCTACACGTGGATCGATCCGCGCATCGACTTCGAGACACGCGAGGTCTGATGGAGGAGACCCCTCTCGACAACACGCTGAAGCGCGCGGGTTTCGAAAACCCGGAGCCGACGCCCGGGCAGCCGGAGGCGCCGCCCCGGCGCTTCGCGCTTTCGCCGATCAACCGGCGACGGCTCGCTAACTTCAGGCGAAACCGGCGAGGCGCGTGGTCGCTGGCGATCTTTCTCGTGCTGTTCGTGCTGTCGCTGTTTGCCGAGTTCATCGCCAACGACCGGCCGATCCTCGTTTCCTACAAGGGCGAGCTCTTGGTGCCGGCGCTGACCGACTATCCGGAAGCGAAGTTCGGCGGCTTCCTCGCCACGACCGACTACCGCGACCCGTTCATCCAGAAGGAAATCCAGGACCACGGCTGGGAGATCTGGCCGCCGATCCGCTACTCGTACAACACGGTGAACAACGAGATTCCCTCGCCGGCGCCCTCGCCGCCGTGGTGGACGCTGTCGCTCGACCAGCGCTGCGCGCAGTATCCGCAGGGCGTGAACGACCCCAACTGCACGATGGGAAACTGGAACTGGCTCGGCACCGACGACCAGGGCCGCGACGTGGTGGCGCGGCTGATCTACGGCTTCCGCATCTCGGTCGAGTTCGGGCTCATCCTCGCCATCGTGTCGTCGGCGATCGGCGTCGCGGCCGGCGCCGTGCAGGGCTATTTCGGCGGGTGGATCGACCTCACCTTCCAGCGCTTCATCGAAATATGGACGTCGATCCCGGCGCTCTACCTCCTGCTCATCATCTCGTCGGTCATCGCGCCCTCCTTCTGGGTGCTGCTCGGCATCCTGTTGTTGTTCTCGTGGGTGTCGCTGGTCGGCGTGGTGCGGGCGGAATTCCTGCGCGGGCGGAATTTCGAATACATCAACGCGGCGCGCGCGCTCGGCGTCTCCAACCGCACGATCATGTTCCGCCATCTCTTGCCCAACGCGATGGTGGCGACGCTGACCTTCCTGCCGTTCATCCTCAACGGCTCGATCACGACACTGACCTCGCTCGACTTTCTGGGCTTCGGGCTGCCGCCGGGCTCGCCCTCGCTCGGCGAGCTCCTGTCGCAGGGCAAGGACAACATCCACGCGCCGTGGCTGGGCTTGACCGGGTTCTTCTCCATCTCGATCATGCTCAGCCTGCTGATCTTCGTCGGCGAGGCCGTGCGCGACGCCTTCGACCCAAGGAAGACGTTCACATGAAATTCACTTCCCTATCCGCTTTCCCCGCGAAAGCGGAGATCCAGGGCGAACACAGTTTGCGCACTCGCTCGCGTTTCTCGCGTCCTTTTCTTCTATCCCTGGACCCCCGCTTTCGCGGGGGAAACGGGAGAGCTTTTTGGGCGGCGATCCTTTTTATCGTGTTTGGTGTGGTGTCCGCGCACGCCGGCGACAACCGCGAGACCGGCGGTGGCGATCCGCGCGCCGGCGTCTGGGGCCTCGATCCTTCGGCAACCTCGGCGGAGCTCGCCCGCGGCAGCTGGAAATATCTCGGCATGTCGACGCTGTCGTGGCCGGACGGGCGGCAGGCGGTGGTGACAATGTGGAGTTCGAAGCTCGGCGATTTCGCGCGCTGCTTCGACTATTTCGACGCCGAGATGCGGCAGACCGGCGGCAAATGCGAGCGCTCGGGCACGGGGCTGTAGTGGCGTTGACCTCCCCCCTGCTCCAGGTGCGCAACCTCGGTATCGCGTTCCGGCAGGGCGGCGCGGTGACGACGGCGGCGAAGGGCGTGACCTTCGACATCGCCAAGGGCGAGACACTGGCGCTGGTCGGCGAGTCCGGCTCGGGCAAGTCGGTCACCGCGCTTTCGGTGATGCAGCTCCTGCCGCCCTCGGCGTTTCATCCGGCCGGCGAGATTCTCTTCAAGGGCAAGGACCTGCTCAAGGGGAGCGAGCGGGAGCTGCGCGCCGTGCGCGGCGACGAAATTTCGATGGTGTTCCAGGAGCCGATGACCTCGCTCAATCCGCTGCACACCATCGAGCGGCAGGTGGCGGAGGTGCTGAAGGTGCACCGGGGCATGGGCGAGCGGGCGGCGCGCCAGCGTGTGCTCGCGCTGTTCAACCAGGTCGGCATCCGCGATGCGGAAAGCCGCCTCGGCGCCTATCCGCACCAGCTTTCCGGCGGGCAGCGGCAGCGCGTGATGATCGCGATGGCGCTGGCCAACGAGCCCGACCTCTTCATCGCCGACGAGCCGACGACCGCGCTCGACGTGACCGTGCAGGCGCAAATTTTGAAGCTGCTCGCCGACCTGCAGCGACAAACGGGGATGGCGCTTCTGTTCATTACGCACGATCTCGGGATCGTCCGGAAATTCGCGCAGCGCGTGGCGGTGATGACGCAGGGCGAGATCGTCGAGCAGGGCGCGACCGAGAAGATTTTCGCGGCGCCGGAGCATCCCTATACGCGGCACCTGCTGGCGGCCGAGCCGAAGGGCAACCCGCCGCCGCCT
>CAYOUO010000301.1:0-6899 GCA_964407155.1 uncultured Hyphomicrobiales bacterium
CGACGCGCCGCGTCGCCGGCCGGATGTGGCCGCCGGCGACTTTCAAGAAACTGATCGGCATCGATGAGTTTCTGCAAAGAAAAGATGAGCTGGAGAACGCGAAATGATCTCCGGCCTTCATCACGTTGCCATCCTGACCGCCGACTTCGACGCGGCAGTCGATCACTTTGCGGCATTGCTCGGCGTCGAAACGCCACGGCTGGTGTCGGTCGACCGGGAAGGCGTCAAGCTCAGGTCGGCGATGCTGCCGATCGGCAAGACCGGTACGACTTTTCTCCAGATCATCCAGCCCATCGAAGGCCCGGGAGTGGAGGAGCTGAAGCGTGGCGGCGAGGGCACGCTCTTCGAGGTCGGGTTCCAGGTCGACGACATCGAGAAATTCAACGAAGGGCTGCGTCAGCAGGAAGCGGCGCCCGTCGACATAATTGGCCGCCCAATCGCGGCGAACTTCATCCCGTCGAAGTACGGGAACAGGTACTCGTTCGTGCCCGCGTCGAAGACTCGCGGCACGCGCGTGGAGATCGTGCAGGTAATGCGCGGGGAGTCCGAAAAGGAATAACAGGTCTCAAACCAATGGGAGGGTTTGCCATGATGAAGTGTTCTTTGTTTCTGACCAGCGCGGTGGCAGCGGCCGCCATGCTCGTCGCAGCGAGTTTGCCGATCGGCATAGGGCTGGGCGCGACGCCTGCCCTCGCGGCTTCGCAGCCGGCGCCGCCCAAGGCGCCGAAAGACAGCCTCAAGGGCAAGCGGCTGTGCATCGCGAGCCCGGTCACCATCGATCAGCTCACGCTTTTCTATGCCGACATGCAGAAAGCTGCGACGCAGTCCGGAAACGGCCTGGAGATCACCGTCTCCGATGCCAAGGGCGATTTCGAGAAGCAACTTTCTCAGGTCGAGGAATACGTCGCCAGCGGAAATTGCAATGCCATCTTCTACCTTACTGTCGTGACCAAGGAATCGACGGCGGCGTGGGGCGACGTCGCGCAGAAGGCGAAGGATGCCAAGATCTGCATGGTCAATCACAGCGCCGACTGGGTTGACAATGTCACGATGAACATGAGCAATCCGCACTATCCGGCGGGCTCGATGGTGGGCCAGGCGGCTGCCGCCTGGTACAAGAAGAACGGCGCCAACGGCAGCGTCGGGCTCCTTGAAAATCCGACGAGCCCCGGCCTGATCGATCGGGTCAAGGGTTTCCAGGATACCTTTCAGAAGCTTGTCGGCGGTGACGTGAAGTTCTTCACCGCAACCGTCAACAATACCACCGAAAGCGGCGCGCAGGCGGCGGCGAACCTCCTCCAGGCGCATCCTGACATGACGGTCATGTTCTCGTGGGGCGGCGACGCGACGACGGGTGGCATCCAGGCGGCCGCCGAGGCCGGCAAGACCGATCCGGCGACGTTCTTTTTCGGCAGTGTCGATGCGACTGCCGATCAGGTCTCGATGCTCGACCAGCACAGCGGCGTGCTGCAGGCGCTGGCATGGTTTCCTTTCCGCGTAAGCGCCGTTGTCGCCGAACGCGGGATCGAGCGTTGTCTGCTCGGCCAGCAGATACCGCCGACGACCTACATATTGCCGGTGCTGCTCACGCCCGACAATGCGAAGAAAATCTGGGACTCGCTCGACAATCAACTGGCGCCGGAGCAGGCCCACTACTTCGACGAGTTGCAGGTGTTCTTTGATAAGCCGGTCAAGACGGGCGACGCGTTTCCCGACATGAAGGACGGCTATACGTGGGAAGGCGCGAAGGCCGTCCCGTAATATTTGTGAAAGAGGCAGGGAAGGTCGCTGCCGCGACCTTCCCTCGCCATGCTTGGGGACCGATCGATATAATGTCACCTGTCGTACGGTGTGTCGGGATCACGAAATTCTTTGGCGGCGTCCGGGCGCTCGCCGGCGTCTCCATGGATCTGTACGCAGGTCAGATCGTCGGACTGGTCGGTGACAACGGTGCGGGCAAGAGCACGTTCATCAAGGTGCTCAGCGGCCTCATCCAGCCCGACGCCGGCGAGATCTGGTTCGACGATCACGCCATCACCGGTCTCAGCCCCCAGAAGGCACGCAACTGGGGTGTGCAGACGGTCTACCAGAATCTCGAACTCTGCGATGATCTCAGCGCCGCCGCAAACGTGGTGCTCGGGCAGGAGAAGATTCGGTTCCGGATCGGGCCGTTCCGTTTCATCGATCATCGCTGGGAGGTGACCGAGGCCAGGCAAAAGCTGGCCGAACTGGGTGCGCACCTGCAGGACTACGAGGGCCCGGTCCGGCGATTTTCCGGCGGGCAGCGTCAGGCGATCGCGATCGCACGAGCGACAGTTCGGGGCCATCGGCTCGTCATCTTCGATGAACCCACCGCGGCGCTGGGGCTTCGCCAAACCGAGGCGACGGCGCAACTCATCAAACGAGTCGCCGAGCAGAAGGTCGCGGTGATCCTCATCAGCCACAGCCTCGAGCAGGTGTTTTCCCTCGCCGACAGAATAGTTTCCTTGCGACTGGGTGAGGTGACGCTCGATACCTTCACCGATCAAACCACGCCGGATGAAGTGCGGGCGCACATGTCAGGCCAGGGCAGAAGAGGACACGATGGACAGCAGAAGCCGCACCTGGCGGGAACAGCTCCTCGGCAATAGAAACCTCAATCTGATTGTCGCGAATGTCCTGGTGCTCGGCCTCCTGGCGATCGCCCACCCGACATTTTTTTCCTTCGCTAACCTGCGCGTCATCACCCTGAACATGTCGGCGGTGGGCATCGCCGGCATCGGGATGGCCTACCTGATTATCGCCCGCAACGTCGATCTGTCCGTGGGGTCGATCTACGCGGCGACCGCATTCGCTTCCGCATGGCTCGCCTTGAGCGTGCCTCCGCCGCTGGCGTTTCTCGGCGGCCTCGTGGTCGGCGGGGTCCTGGGGTTGCTTAACGGCCTATTGGTCTGGCGCGTCAGCATTTCGCCAATCATCGCCACGCTCGGCACCTTGACCATTTATCGCGGCCTCATCCTGGTCATGACCGGCGGCCGCGGCATCAGTGGCGTTCCGCCGGCGTTCTTTACGCTCGGCCGGGCAGTCTGGTTCGGCATCTCCGCGCACGTCTGGATTCTCGCGGTGCTGGCCATCCTCTTCCATATCGTACTGTCGCGGACCACCATTGGGCGATACGTCTATGCCATCGGCAGCAATCCGAATGCGGCCGAGGTCTCCGGCGTCAGAGTCAGTCGCTACATCATCGGCCTGTTCACGCTGAACGGCGTGGTGGTCGGTATTGCCGGCGTGCTGGCGGCGAGCCGCTTCGGCACCGCCACCGTTACGTTCGGCATCGGCTTCGAACTTGACGTGATCACGGCGGTTATTCTCGGTGGCGTCGCTTTCACGGGAGGTCGCGGCAACATCCTTGGCGTAATCCTCGCGGTTCTGTTCCTCGGGATCATCAACAGCGGGCTGATCGCCATCGGCATCGATCCTTTCTGGACCGATGTGGTCAAGGGCGGGGCGCTTGTTTTCAGCATCGGTCTCGAGCAGATCACGCAAGAGCACAACGAACGCCAACGCAGACGCGTGGCGATCGCCGAATTTGCGGAGCAACAGGCGGAGCGTGCGCAACTCGGCGAGCACCTGTCCGCACGAACATAGATATCGAGATCCGGATGATCATCGATTCACACGTCCATATTTTCCAGAAGCTCGATGGGTTGACCGGCGCGGGCCGTGTGAAGCCGCTGCCCTATGGCATGGTGCAGATCGGTGACGGACAGCCCTTCAGGCTGATGCCGCCGGCACTGGAGCACACGAGTTTTCCCGCCGAAGTTCTCCTCGAATACATGGCGGCGGCGGGCGTGGATAAGGCTGTCCTGATGCAGGGGCCGCTTTATGGCGACATGAACGACTACTACGCCAAGGTACTCCGGCAATGGCCGGACCGCTTTCTGGGCGTGGCGCTGCTCGATCCCATGGAGAAGCATGGGCAGGCGTTGCTGGAGCGGCTGATCGGCGAACAGGGATTCAAGGCGGTCAAACTGGAGATGACCGATTCGCTTGGCCTCTGCAGTCGCTATCCCGATTTCAAGCTGACCGACCCGCGGTTCACCTGGTTGTGGGAGACGATGAACGGCGCGAAGCTGTCGATTACCCTCGATCTCGGTCTCACCACCGATCGCTCATACCAGACCGATGAACTGCGCGAGCTTGTCCAGCGGTATCCCGATGTGCACTGGATCATCGCGCATCTCGGCCAGCCGAAAACCCGAATGCTGACCAACCCTGCATTGAAGGCGCCATGGCGCGAGCAGGTTCTTCTGGCGCGCAATTCAAACGTCTGGCTGGACCTTTCGGCATTGCCGCATCACCTGCCGGAGGGCGATTATCCGTTCGCCAGTATCGACGCGTTCGTTGGCGAGGCGGTCCAACTCGTGGGCGCCGATCGTCTGCTCTGGGGCACCGATGCACCCGGGATGCTCTGGATGCTGACATACCAGCAGATGCTGGATGTCATTCGGGTACATTGCCACTCGCTGGACGACATGCAGCGCCGGCTTATCCTCGGTGAGAATGCCTTGCGCGCTTACCGTTGGTGAACGGCTAATTCGAAACCAGTCGGAAAATCGGTCGGCGACGTCGAGTACATAGGATACGCCCGACGGCTCGTGTCGCGGCATCGTTGCCTGGCGCGTGACCTCGTCAGGAAGGCACGGCGAAGCAGGCCACCGCCACTCCGCCCTTCATCTCGAGCACCGGCCGCTCGACCCTGCACCGGTCGAAAGCCAGCGGGCATCGCGGGTGGAATGCACATCCGGCAGGCGGGTTCATCGGCGACGGCGGCTCGCCCTTGAGCGGCACGTGGTGCCGGCCGCGGCCGGGCTCCGCTACGGGCGTCGCCGCGATCAGCGCCTGCGTGTAGGGATGGAGCGGCCGCTCGAACACGGCGTGCTGCGAGCCACGCTCGACCACCTGCCCGAGGTACATCACCATGATTTCGTCGGCCATGCGGCGCACGACCGAAAGGCCATGCCCGATCAGCATGTAGGCGAGGCCGAACTCCTCCTGCAGATCGGCAAGGAGGTTGAGAACCTGCGCCTGTACGGAGAGATCGAGTGCGGACACCGGTTCGTCGAGAACCAGGATTCGCGGGCGAAGGATGAGCGCGCGCGCGATGGCGATACGCTGGCGCTGTCCCCCTGAAAACATATGCGGGTAGCGGTTGTAATGCTCCGGCCGCAGCCCGACCCTGTGCAGCATTTCGATCACTGCCGCACGCCGTTCGGCGCCATGCATGTCCTTCCGGTTGATCCGCAGCGGCTCCTCGATCTGCGTACCGATCTTCTGTCTGGGATTGAGCGAGCCGTAGGGATCCTGAAACACGATCTGGATGGCACGCCGCAGCGTGTCAAAGACCGGCCTCGACACCGATGCCGTATCGTGGCCGTCGATCCAGAGCCTGCCCGCGGTGAGCGGCTCGATCATGGTGACCAGCCGTGCCAGCGTGGATTTTCCGCTGCCCGATTCGCCGACTACGCCGAGCGTCATGCCTGCACGCATTTCGAGGTCGACATCGTCGACGGCACGCAGGATCGCCGGCGCCGAAAACGGCCCCGCCTTGAAAGTGTAATAACGCGACAGGCCCGATCCGCGAACGACGACGTCGGCGTCGCTCGCAACTTTGCCGATGGCTGCCGCGGGAGCCGTCATGCCGTCGCCCGCAGCGACTCAGCGGCAGGACGGTTCGTCGGCTGGCCATGGCGCAACGGATAGCGGCAGAGGGCAAAGCTCAAAGAGCCGTCCTGTCGCGCCGGCGGTGTCGTGAAACAAAGTTCGGTCGCGAACGCGCAGCGTGGTGCGAACAAGCACGCAGTGCGCCGGTCAAATGGTCCCGGGACGACCCCCTGAATGGCTGGCAGACGCCTGCCGGTCGCGCGCTCGGGAAGCGCCGCGAGCAGCGCGGCCGTATAGGGATGATGAGGATCGGCGAACACCGTCTCCACTGCGGCTTCCTCGACCTTCTGTCCGCTGTAGAACACCGCCACGCGCCTGGCCGTTTCCGCAACCACGCCCATGTCGTGCGTGATGAGAACGAGCGCGCTCGCGGTTTCCTGCTGCATTTCGGCAAGCAGGTTGAGGATCTGCGCCTGGATCGTGACGTCGAGCGCGGTGGTCGGCTCATCGGCAATGATCAGCTTCGGCTTGCAGGCGATCGCCATCGCGATCATCACGCGCTGGTTCATGCCGCCCGAAAGCTGATGGGGAAAGGCGCCGATGCGGCGCTCCGGATCGGCGATGCCGACGGCGGCAAGCAGTGCCAGCGTTCTCTCGCGCCGCTCCACGCGGCCGAGCCCAAGATGCCGCGCCAGTGTTTCCTCGATCTGATAGCCGACGGTGAAACACGGATTGAGGCTGGCTGCCGGCTCCTGGAAGATCATCGCCATGTCACGCCCGGCGATCCGGCGGCGCTCCCGCGCCGAAAGACGGAGGAGATCGTGCCCGTCGAACGCCAGCCGTTCGGCGGTGACCGTTGCCGTCCACGGCAGCAGCCCCATCACCGCCAGCATGGCGACCGACTTGCCGGAGCCGGATTCGCCGACGATGGCCAGCGTTTCCCCGTTGTCGACGGAGAACGAGATGCCGTCGACAGCGCGGAACTTTCCGCGCACCGTTGCGAAGTCAACCGACAGGCCGCTGATTTCGAGAAGCGCCATCCTGCCCCGTTTCAGCTTCGCTTCAGACGCGGATCGAGCGCATCGCGCAGCCCGTCGCCGACGAGGTTGATCGCCAGCACCGTCAGCAGGATGGCGAGCCCCGGGAACGTGACTGTCCACCACGCTCGCAGGATGAAGTCGCGGGCCTCGGCCAGCATCGTGCCCCACTCCGGCGTCGGCGGCTGTGCGCCCATACCCAGGAATCCGAGCGCCGCG
>CAYOUO010000302.1:0-2750 GCA_964407155.1 uncultured Hyphomicrobiales bacterium
GAAGCGGTTGAGCGTCGGGTTGTCGACCGAGAAGCCGCCCCACAGCCATGTAGTGATGGTGTTGCCGACCACCGGAATGGCGCTGAACAGGTTGGTGATCACCGTGGCGCCCCAGAACGACATCTGGCCCCAAGGCAGCACATAGCCGAAGAACGCCGTCATGATCATCAGCAGGAAGATGATGAGGCCGAGGATCCACAGCACCTCGCGCGGCGCCTTGTAGGAACCGTAGTACATGCCGCGCAGGATGTGGACGTAGACGGCGATGAAGAAAAGCGACGCGCCGTTCGAATGCAGGTAGCGCAGCAGCCAGCCGTAGTTGACGTCCCGCATGATCGATTCGACCGAGCCCATCGCGAGATCGGCATTCGGCGTGTAGTGCATCGCCAAGATGATGCCGGTGACGATCTGCGCCGCCAGCATGAAGGTGAGGATGGCGCCGAAGTTCCACCAGTAGTTCAGGTTGCGCGGCGTCGGATAGGCTACGAACGACGAATGCACGAAGCTGAGGATCGGCAGCCGCGCCTCGAGCCATTTTGCGGCGCCGTTCTTCGGCTGGTAGGTGGAAGTTCCCGACATGTGGTTGTCGCCTGCCTTGTTCAGCCGATGCGGAGCGATTTGTCCGAGGTGAATTCGTACTTGGGGATCGCCATGTTTTCCGGCGCCGGCCCCTGCCGGATGCGGCCCGCGGTGTCGTATTGCGAGCCATGGCACGGACAGAACCAGCCGTCGTACGGCCCCGCCTGCCCGAGCGGCACGCAGCCGAGGTGCGTGCAGATCTGGATCATGACGAACCAGGCTTCCTTGCCCGGCGCCGAGCGGTTGGCATCGGTCGCCGGCGCGCTGTCCGGGAGGTTGGCGTTGCGGGCGAGCCCGTCGCGGAGCTCGGAGACGTTCACGGCCTTGGCCGCGTCGATCTCCTTGTCGGTGCGCTGGCGCACCACCACCGGCTTGCCGCGCCACTTCACGATGAGGGATTCGCCCGGTTTTACGGCGGAGATGTCGACGTCGACCTGCGCCAGCGCCAGCGCGGCGGCGTCAGGATTCATCTGGTCGATGATCGGCCAGGCGATCAGCGCGGCGCCGACAACGCCCACCGCCCCGGTGGCGATATACAGAAAGTCGCGACGCGTCGGTTCCGGATGCGCGGCCGTTTCAGTGCTTGCCAAACGAAAGTCCCCTGCAGTTGCCGCAGTTGGACAAGGCCGGGATTGGTAGAATCCAGACCATGCCCCGGGATTGTTTAGCCAGCCCGTTTAGGACTTGTCCAGAGTGGGTTACCGCGATGCGCACATTGTCGCGGTTCGTCCGGCTTACTCCGCCGCCTCCGCGGCTCCTTCCACGGCGAGGAAACCGCCGGACTGGCGGTTCCACAGGCTGGCATAGAGCCCGCCCCGCGCCAGAAGTTCGGCGTGGGTGCCCTCTTCCGCGATACGGCCCTTGTCGAGCACGATGAGGCGATCCATCGCCGCAATGGTCGACAGCCGGTGCGCGATGGCGATCACGGTCTTCCCCGCCATCAGGCCGTAGAGCGTCTCCTGGATGGCGGCTTCGATCTCCGAATCGAGCGCGGAGGTCGCTTCGTCGAGCACCAGAATGGGCGCGTTCTTCAGAAAAATGCGCGCGATGGCCACCCGCTGGCGCTGGCCGCCGGACAGCTTGATGCCGCGCTCGCCGACATGGGCGTCGTATCCATGGCGGTCCTGGGGATCGACCAGATCGCGGATGAAGGCGTCGGCATGGGCGAGCCGCGCGGCCTCTACCATCTCGGCCTCGCTGGCGTCCGGCCGGCCGTAAAGGATGTTGTCGCGCACCGAGCGGTGAAGGAGCGAGGTGTCCTGCGTGACCATGCCGATACTGCGCCGCAGCGTTTCCTGCGGGACGCCGGCGATGTCCTGGCCATCGATCTCGATGCTGCCGCCCTCCAGATCGTAAAAACGCAACAAAAGGTTGACCAGCGTCGACTTGCCAGCACCCGAGCGCCCGACGATGCCGACGCGCTCGCCCGGCTTTATGGTGAGCGAGAAATCCTCGATCACCTTGGTCTCGCGCCCATAATGGAAGCGCGCGTGATTGAACCGGATCTCGCCGCGCGTGACCGCAAGCGGCCTGGCCTCGGGCTTGTCGACGATCGAGACGGGCCGCGCCAGCATCTGCATGCCATCCTCGACCGTGCCGATGCTCTCGAACAGACCGGCGACCTCCCAGATGATCCACTGCGACATGGCGCGGAGCCGGGTGATGAGCCCGATGGCGACGGTGATGGCGCCGATGGTGACGAGATTGCCGTGCCACGCCCATACCGCGATGCCGGCGACCGAGACGAGGAGCAGCGCGTTGATGACGTTGAGCGTGTTGGTGAGGCGCGTGAACAAGCGCGCCTGCCGATACGCGGTGCCGAGGAACTCGCCCATCGCATCGCGGGCATAGGTGTGCTCGCGCTGCGTATGCGCGAACAGCTTGATGGTCTGGATGTTGGTGTAGCTGTCGACGATGCGGCCGGTCATCTCGGCCCGCGCGTTGGCCTGCTGCTCGCCGACCTCACCGAGGCGCGGCAGAAAATAGCGCAACAGCCCGATGTAGGCGGCGAGCCAGACGACTAGCGGAATGGCCAGCCAGAGATCGGCGCGCGCCATCAGCCACGCGGTGCCCGCGAAATAGACGACGATATAGACGCCGACCTCGATGATGCGGGTGACGGCGTCGCGCACGGCGAGCGCGGTCTGCATCACCTTCTGCGAGACGCGGCC
>CAYOUO010000303.1:0-3872 GCA_964407155.1 uncultured Hyphomicrobiales bacterium
GGGACTCTGGCGCGCCACGGTGCCCGCCGACGAGATCGGGCTCTGGCGCGTCGAGCAGGGCGACAAACGCGCCTTCGCCCATGTCGGCGCCGCGAACCCGCTGGAATTCGCCGACGTCATCTCGACGCCGGACAAGCTGAAGCCGATCGCCGACGCCACCCACGGCCGCATTGGCCGCATGGCGGATGCCTCCGGCAACCTGACCCTGCCGCGCATCGTGCCGGTGCGCTCGGCGGCCGCCCTCTCCGGCTCCGACTGGATCGGCATCAGGATGACCGACGCAAGCGAGCTCAAGGGCATCAGCCGCGTGCCGCTGTTCACCGGCTTCCTGACGCTGTTCGGCGTCGCCGGATTCTTCGGCCTGCTCGCGCTGCTCGGACTTCCACTGGCAGCGTGGATGCGCGAGGGGCGCTGAGCTTGCCGACGCCAGCGTAATTCACGATTTGATCGAATCGCGAACTACGCCCGATTTCCCTGCTTCCGCAATTCCTGACGGAAAAGTGGATTCCACTTTCCTGAAATTGCTAGCGGCCGGAGCCCTGTGCCATTCCGCCGCCCGGCCGCCGCGGCCGCTCGGCCATGAAGCCGACATCGGCGATGTTATCGCCGCGGTGCGGACGCGACAGCTGCGCGCGATCGCGGGACGCCTGGTGATGGCGATCGCGGCTGCCCTGCCCCTGCCGGTCACGGCCGCCTTGCGATGCCGCCTTGTCGTTGCGGCGATGCGGGCGGCGACCTTTGCGCGACTTCTGCCGCGGCTCGTGCCGATGCCCGGCGTCGTCCTCACCGGCCGGCGAAGACGTCGCCCGCACCGGATCGCCGCTCATCGGCACCTGACGACGGATGAGCTTCTCGATGTCGCGGAGGAACGTCATTTCGTCGGGACTGACCAGCGAGATCGCAATCCCCGACGCGCCGGCGCGCGCGGTGCGGCCAATGCGGTGCACGTAGGTGTCCGGGATGTTCGGCAGGTCGAAATTGACGACGTGACTGACGCCATCGACGTCGATGCCGCGGGCGGCGATGTCGGTGGCGACGAGCGTGCGGATGGCGCCCGAGCGGAACGCCGCCATGGTGCGCTCGCGATTGCCCTGCGACTTGTTGCCGTGGATCGCCTCGGCGGGGATGCCGGCGCGGTTGAGGCCGCGCACGACGCGATCGGCGCCGTGCTTGGTGCGCGTGAAGACCAGCGCCCGCTCGACCGCCTCGCCCTTGAGCACGCTGACCAGAAGATCCGGCTTGGCGGCACGATCGACGCGGATCGCGCGCTGCTCGATGAGCTCGACCGTGGTCGCGGCCGGCGTGACGGCCACCTTTACCGGATCGCGCAGCATCTGGTCGGCGAGCTGCGAAATTTCGGCGGGCATGGTTGCCGAGAAAAACAGCGTCTGGCGCGCGGACGGCATCATGCCGACCAGCTTGCGGATGTCGCGGATGAAGCCCATGTCGAGCATGCGGTCGGCTTCATCGAGCACCAGCACCTCGACGCGGTCGAACTGCACCGCCCGCTCGCCGGCGAGATCGAGGAGGCGACCGGGCGTAGCGACCAGGACGTCGATGCCCTGGGCGAGAGTACGGATCTGCCGGTTGATCGGCACGCCGCCGATGGCGAGCGCAACCTTCAGACGGAGATGCCGACCGTAGGCGCGGAAGCTGTCGACGATCTGGCCGCCGAGTTCGCGCGTTGGGCAAAGGACGACGACACGCGGCGCCTTCGGCCACGGCCTGCCCTCGGTGCGGCCAAGGCGATGGAGGAGCGGCAGAGCGAACGCGGCGGTCTTGCCGGTGCCCGTCTGGGCGATGCCGACGACATCCCGCCCGGCGACGGCCGGAGGAATGGCTGCGGCCTGGATCGGGGTGGGGGTTTCATAGCGCTCCTCGGCGAGGGCGCGAACGATGGGCTCGGCGAGGCCGAGGTTAGTGAAAAGGGTCAACTCAGGTTCTTTCGATCAGCCGTGTGCATGCGCAGCCGCGAAAGCGCGACCACGCAGATGGCGGGGTTGTCAAACAATCCCGCGATGCCTGGGCTGTCGATGACGAGTGGATGAAGGGCGCTGAAGTCCAGCAGACTGGACGTTCTTGCAACGCGGCCCGGAAGGGATATGACCCCGGACCGGTTACAAAGCAATGAATTTCTTTTGACAGCCCTGCAAACCCGTTGAGCGGGTCAGTTCAGCTTTGCCTTCACGTCGGCGATCGAACGGTTAACGAGCGCCGCCGCGCCTTCACCCTTCACGCGCTCACCGAGAAGCTTTTCGGCGGCGGCCACCGCAACATCGGCGGACAGCGAGCGCACTTCCTGCAGCGCCTGCTGCTCGGCCTGCGCGATCTTGGTTTCGGCGAGACGCGTGCGGCTGGCGACGTATTCCTCGATGCGGCGTTTGCCTTCGGCGGCGAGCGCCACGGCCTCGCGTTTCGCCTGCTCGACGATCTGGGCCGCTTCCGATTCGGCTGCCTTCGCCTTGCGCTGATAGTCGATAAGCAGCGCTTCGGCCTCCTCGCGCAGCTTCTTCGCCTGTTCGAGTTCGCCGCGGATCGTAGCCGCCCGCTTGTCGAGGCTGCTGCCGAGCGACCCCGGCACTTTCATGTAGATGACAATAGCCAGGAACACGATGAGGCCCACGAGGGCCCAGAACGGTGCGTCGAACCAGCCGGCCATGGCTACTTCCTCATGACGGCGGCGACTGCGGCATCGGCGTCGGTCTTGACGACGTCGCTGTCGATCAGCGCCTTGACGATGGCGCTCGCCGTGTCGGAAGCGATCGCGTTCACTTCCGACAGCGCCCGTGACTTGATCCCGGCGATGCGGGTCTCGGCATCAGCGAGCTTCTTGGCAAGATCGGCCTCGATCGTGCTGCGCTCGGCACCCGCCTTGGCCTTGGCTTCGTTGCGGGCGCCATCGGCGATCGCACTGGCATTGGACCGCGCCGAGGCGAGCGCCGCCTCGTAGCCCTGCATCGCGGCTTCGGATGCTGCCTTCGCCTTCTCGGCGCTTTCGATGTCGCGGGCGATGCGGTCTGCGCGGTTCTTCAGGATGCCGCCGATGCGCGGAATGGCGACCCGCGCCAGGATGAGGTACAGCGCCACGAACGTGATCGCCAGCCACAGAAGCTGCGAGGGAAAGGCGGTGCTGTCGAACGGCGGGAACGGATAATGTTCGTGCGCCTGCTCGGTCCCGCCGGTGGTCGCCTCCGTCGCCGGAGACGCGGCCTCCGTTGCCTGTGCCAGCATCATTGCCATGGCTTCAGCCTGTCACTCGCGTTCCGCGAACCGTCACCGGATCAGGTGAACAGCAGAATGAGGGCGATGAGCAGCGAGAAGATGCCCAGCGCTTCGGTGATAGCGAAGCCGAAGATCAGACGGCCGAACTGGCCATCGGAGGCAGCCGGATTGCGGATGGCGGCGGCGAGGTAGTTGCCGAAGATGTGGCCGAGGCCGATACCGGCGCAACCCATGCCAATGCAGGCGATACCTGCGCCGAGGGCCTTAGCTGCTGCAACGTCCATAGTCGTCTGCTCCTTGGGGTAAGAAAATTCCGATCAGTGACCGGGGTGGATTGCGTCGTTGAGATAGAGGCTCGTCAGAATGGCGAACACGTAAGCCTGCAGCGCCGCCACCAGGACCTCGAGCGCGGTGAGCGCCACGGTTGCCAGCAGCGGAAGCACAGCGCCGAGGACGCCGATGGCGCCCGCGGAGCCGAGCGCGACCACAAAGCCGGCGAAGACCTTGAGCGTGATGTGGCCGGCTAGCATGTTGGCGAAAAGACGGATGGAGAGGCTGATCGGTCGCGACAGGAAGGAGAGCACCTCGATCACGACGATGAACGGCAGGATGACCTTGGGTACGCCGCTCGGCACGAACAGCTTCAGGAA